>JAZREO010000031.1:0-1056 GCA_045660845.1 Eubacteriales bacterium | reverse complement strand
CTCGTGTGCTTTGTCTATGTGGTGCTGATCAAGCGTGATCGGCTGATCCCCAAGATGGAGGGACCCAAGTATATCGGTGCGGTCTGCGAGACCATCGGTCAGTTTGCCTATATCTATGCCATTGCCGATGAGGACCACCTGATGTATTCTGCCCCCATCATCTCTGCTTATTGCGTGGCGAGCGTGGTATGGAGCCGGATCTTCCTCAAGGAAAAGCTTTCCTGGAAGCATTATACCTGCATCCTGCTGGTGGCGCTTGGGATTGTTGTCCTGGGTGTCTTTGATATCTAAAAACGAATGGGGCTAGAAAAAATTGTATGAAACTTTCAAACCGAGCCGTAGGCTTGCCCGACGGCGTACCTAGGTACGCCGAGTGGCGAGGTTTGGAAGTAGCAAAAGGCATTTATAAAAAGAAAAACGATCGCTTTTTGCGATCGTTTTTCTTCCTTTCACTTCATTTATAAGAAGAAATCTTATTAAAAGCCTTTGATTTTATAGCCTTTTGCGGTTCGAACTATTTTTACAGCCCCATTTTCTTATATAAATTCGTCAGGGATACAATCCGCCATGGCTTGCGCACCTGCACCGCTGGGATGGAGATGATCCCCTCTGTCGTATTCAGGCAAAAGGGTAAGAGGATCTTCAGGATTCAGAAGGTTGGTCTCAAAGGGCAGGATCCCTTCCACCGGTGCCTCCCGGTAGATCCAGTAATTGACCTTTTCGCGGATGGATTCACGTTCCTCGTTGTAGGTCCGCCAGCCGCCAAAAGGCAGGATGGGGGCGAGGAAAACGGCGATGCCGTGAGCATGGGCAGTGTCGATATAATACTTCAACCCTTCAATCAGCTCCTCCGCCGTCGGCAGATCGGTGATGGGTCGGTAGGGATTGCCCTCTTTTATTGGATGGATGATGTCATTGATGCCATGAAGAATAAAGACTTTCTTAACGCCGGGCAATAGTACCTCCCGCTCAAATCGATCCAGTCCGCGCGGTCCGTAGTGACAATAGAGGTCGCAGGCGTATTCTCGCAGGATCCGACTGCCACCTACCGCCTTG
>JAZREO010000030.1:0-1892 GCA_045660845.1 Eubacteriales bacterium | reverse complement strand
CTTTTGCGCGGTGCTACAGCCTGACCTCGGTGACCATCCCGGACAGCGTCACCACCATTGGCAATGGTGCTTTTTCTGGTTGCGACAGCCTGACCTCGGTGACCATCCCGGACAACGTCACCACCATTGGCAATGGTGCTTTTGAGGGTTGCTCCAGCCTGACCTCGGTTTATATCACCGATATGGCGGCATGGTGCAATATCGATTTTGCTGATAGTACCGCCAATCCTCTCCAGGCAGGAGGAACCCTCTATCTGAACAATACCGCAGTAACCAAATTGGGCATTCCAAAAGGCGTGACCGCCATTAAACCTTACGCTTTTTACGATGCCGATCGCATCACCTCGGTGACCATCCCGGACAGCGTCACCACCATTGGCAATTATGCTTTTTATTCTTGCAACAGCCTGACCTCGGTGACCATCCCGGACAGCGTCACCACCATTGGCAATGGTGCTTTTGCGCGGTGCTACAGCCTGACCTCGGTGACCATCCCGGACAGCGTCACCACCATTGGCAATGGTGCTTTTTCTGGGTGCTACAGCCTGACCTCGGTGACCATCCCGGACAGCGTCACCACCATTGGCCAGTGTGCATTTGAGGGTTGCTCCAGCCTGACCTCGGTGACCATCCCGGACAGCGTCACCACCATTAGCTGGTATGCTTTTAACGATTGCAGCAGCCTAACCTCGGTGACCATCCCGTACAGCGTCACCACCATTAACAATTATGCATTTGAATATTCGACTACCCTCGAGGTTCACGAAGACTCTGCTGCCCTTACTTATGCACTGGCAAATTCTAATCCCTATACGCTAACAGCCCATACCCCTGCCGGAGAGAGCGTTATCGTCGATGCCACCTGCCTTAAGAGCGGGACAGAGACCAATCAATGCTCTGTCTGCCAAAGGAACTATACGAAGGTCTTGCCCATACTTCCGCATCAAATTGTTGATGGACTCTGCATTGTTTGCGGTCTGCCCGATCTCCAATCAGATCACCCCTATGCAAACAATTTGGATCAGACCTGGACCCATACAGTCAACGGCGCAGAAGAAATCAGCATCACCTTCTCCGAGGAGACCTATGTGGAGGAAAATATTGACTATATCTACCTCTATAATGGCGATGACGAAGAACTGGGCTACTATACCGGCGCTCAACTCGCCGGAAAGACGGTGACTATTCAAGGAGACACCGCCAAAATCCGACTGGTCAGCGATGACTCCACCAACGGCTATGGTTTCCAAGTCACATCGATCACCTCCAAAGTCACACCGATGGCCTCTTTAGAATATACCGTCGAAGGCGTCATCAAATTGCTCCAGTACATCGATGGAAATCATAAGGTAGGTCTGACTGATGAAATTGCTGATGTCAGCAAAGATGGCGAAGTTAATGTATTCGATGCGGTACCGTTACTGCAGATCATTGCTGCGCAATAAAATAAGATAAAAACCCCTCTGAGGCACCCTCCGCAAGGAAGGTGCCGCAGTTATATTCATAAGAAAACCGGCATCCCCACCCTTGCCAACATGATTATGATGGGCAAGATGATCAAGGAGACGAACCTGGTCAACTTCGACGACATCACCGAAGCGCTCAAAAAGGTCGTTTCCGCCAAGCGTGCCAACCTGATGGAACTGAACATCAAGGCTCTGGAGATGGGCTATCACTACGCAGAATAAAAATAGTGGAAGTGCATTAGCACTTCCACTATTTTTTATTTGATGATATTTTTGATCCAAAAGCCCTTCTCCACCAGATAGATGCCGATTCCCGCCTTGACGACGGAGATGCTCTGGATGATGGCAAAGAGCCCTAAAATGGGGATGGTCGTAAACCGGCTGAGCAGGAACGATAGCAATACATTCCCCAGCCACATAAAGCCA
>JAZREO010000029.1:0-5610 GCA_045660845.1 Eubacteriales bacterium | reverse complement strand
TCCCTGTCCAAATTGAAAAATTAAAAAGGAGAGAAAATCTTAATGTCTTATGCAAATTTTAAACCGGTGATCTGGAGCCGGTTTATTGAGACGGAGCTGGAGAAGAAGTGCAAGCTGGTGGACGACTGCTGCCGTCAGTATGAGGGTGAAGCGAAATTGGGCGGAAGAGTCAAGATCATGGGCGCCGCTGCGCCGGAGATCTTCGACTACGACCCGGCCACCGGGATGAAGGAGCCCCAGATCCTGGACGGCTCCAGCATTTTCCTGGATTTGGACCAGGCCAAGGCCTTCAACTTTATGGTAGATGACCTGGACCGCCTGCAGGCGACCCCCGAGCTGATGCCCGTTATTCTGGAAGAGGCAGGGCGTAAGATGGCTGCTGCCAGAGATAGCTTTGTAGCGTCCCTGGCGAAGGATACCGTTCATTATTGTCCTTCCACTAAAGTGACCACCCCGGCCACTGCCAAGAAACTCGTTGACGATGCACTGTTGTCCTTGAGAATGAACGATGTGGATGTCTCGGATAATGTTTCGATTACCGTATCTCCCTTCTTCTATCACTATTTGCGTGATGCTCTCACCGAGCTGAAGACCAGCAACGACGAACTCATCGCCAAGGGCGTTGTGGGAATGTATGATGGTGCAAGGGTCATCCTCAGCAACAATCTTTATAACGATGGTAAAGACGACTACATGATGGTTCGTACCAACAAGGCCATCGCCTTTGCCAGTGCCATCGATGAGACCGAGGCTTACCGCCCTGAGAAATTTTTCTCCGATGCGGTCAAGGGTCTGAATGTCTATGGCGGCAGACTGGTTCGTCCCAAGGAACTTTATGTTATTAAAGCGCATTGATAAATAGTAAAGGAGAGTTAAAATAATGGAACTATTAAAAACTTATTCAATTAAGCCGGAGCAGTCCGCCACCTTGACGGAGTTTACGCAGATGAATTCCAGTTATAAAGTACCGGTCAATAACGGCGACAATGGACTTTTGCTGGTGGCGTATACCGAACAGGCAGGCGCCCATATGTATATTGCGCAAGGAGATGGTGTTTTTGCCGGGGATGAAAAGGATATTCCTCTGGAGGCTAATAAATACACCGTCACTTATCTGGAAAGCGGTCCCTTTATGATCCATGAGGGAGAAAACAAGGGACATATTTATATGTATAGCGACAATGAAAATGTCACTGCGGCTATGATCTTGCTGAAATAACAGAAAGGCGGTGCAGCATGACCATTCAAGTAATTCTGAAGCGTGCTGCGTCTCTTTTGGGCGCAGCAGCCGGGGCACCGGAGGTGCTGCCGGCGCGGGAACGGCTGCTGGCTGCCCTGGACAGTGCGCTGGGGGAGCTTGCCCGCTGCTTCCCGCTGCAGGCAAGACGCCGGATCACAGTTCAGGACGGTGCAGCGGCGCTGCCGCCCATGGTGCTGACTCCCCGGGCGCTTTACGCAGAGGGGAAACGGGTTCCCTTCAGTCTGGACTGTGATCAGATTTTGGCGGAGGACGGCGACTATACCCTGGTTTATTACCGGGTGCCGCCTCTGGCGACCGAAATGGAGGAAACGGCGGACCTGCCCTATCCGGAGGATGTGCTCCGGGCGCTGCCCTTTTACTGCGCAGCCCTCTATGTGATGGGGGAGGATAACTATTTATACAGCCAGCTGATGGAGCAGTATAATACCAAGCTGGCGGCTGCCCTGGGCTACCGTCCGGCGGCAGGGGTGGAAGGTGGGGGCAGCCTATGAGCTATCCCCTTCATAAGGTCTCGGGCGGCTCTGCCGCCCGGACTGTCCGGACTGAAAACGGCTTTTGGGGGCTGGACCTTTCCGAAAGTGCGCTGGACCGCTCCTTTTCTCGGGCGATGGATACGGAAAATCTTATCTGGCAGGGAGAGTCCCTGGCAGTCCGCCCGGGCTATCAGCGGGTGACGCAATTGAGCGGGCGGATCAACGGCATCTATTCCTATCAAGGTGCGCTGATCCTTCACGCCGGAACGAATCTTTACCAGCTGGAAAAGGGCGGTTCGCCCATCAAGCTGGATGCGGTTTTGGCGGACGCTCCGTCCTACGGCGTGGTACGCTGCCAGACGGTGACCCGGCGCTATTGCCTGACCCCCTATTCCAATCAATGGGTCCGCCGGACCATAACCGGGGACTTCCTCTTTATCAATGACGGGACGAACTATCTTTTTTATGACGGCGAATATGTCCGCTCGGTGGCAGACGACCATTGGGGAGAGGATATCTTTACCCTCCATGATAGCGGCATTACGGTGCAATATTACGCCACCATTCCCTTTACAGCGGTGGCAAAGCGTCCGGACAGTGCCGCCGGGGATATCGATCCTCGGGGAGATAACCGGCTTTCTCAGTTCCGCTGCGAGAGCTTTTATATCGGCAGCGGAGAGACGGTCAAATCCTTCCGACTCAACTGCCTGCTCAGCGCCTTTAACCAGCAGATCCCGGTGGAGGTACAATTGCGGGATACGGACGGGATCTGGCGCTGTATCGGCAGTGTCGATATCAGAGCCACCGCTTCCCGGGAATCGGAGTTGGTCCGGGTGACGACCCCCAGCCTGAAGGCAGGCACCTCTTTTCGGTGCAGTGACTGGGATGTTATTGTGGAATTCGGGGCGGGGGACCATGTCTTTGCCGACGATGGTATGGACAATGTCCGCATCACCTATGGTGTTATCAAGGATCCCCCCGAGGCGCGCACCGGCGCCACGGTCCACGGTCCTTACGGTGCAGACGGTGCCGACGATGTGCTCTTTCTGGGTGGCAGTGCGGCAGCGCCCGGCGAGGACGCTTTCAGTGCCCGCAACAATTTCTTCTGTTTTTACGAGACTGCCACAGAGCTACTGGGCAGCAATAAGACGCCGGTGACCGGCTACTGCCGCTTAAGCGACGGACGGTTGGCGGTGCTGAAGGACGACCCCGACGGGTCCACCGTCTTTTTCCGCTCCCATGCGCTGATGGAGGTGGGCACCACCCAGAGCGGGGCGCCCTATCAGATCGATGTCTTTCCCTCCAGGACCGGTGCTGCGGTGGAGGGCTGCGTGGCACCCCATTCGGTGGGGGTGGCAGGCAATGAGCCTTGCTTTCTCGCCAAGACCGGGCTATACAGTGTCCGCAGCGTTTCCAATGAGCTGACCAATCTCAATGAAACCGTCCGCCGCAGCGTTCCCATCGACCCGCTGCTCCGCACTCTTTCAGCGGAGGATGCCCGGTGCATCGGCTGGCAGGGCTATTATCTGCTGACCTTCGGCAAGACCGCCCTTCTTACCGATGGGCGGCGGGACAGCAGCGGCTATCTGCGGTTTCTCAAATGGACCCTTGCCCATCCCATGACGGCGCTGGGGCAATGGGAGGGACGGCTGTACCTGGGCGACAAGGCAGGCAACCTTTATCTCTTCGGCGAGGGGTCGGACGATGCCGGGGTCGCCTTTCCCGCCTTCTGGCAGACGCCCATGCTGGAGGATAAGACCGGGCGCAGAGTCCTGCTTCGGCGGATGTGGGCGGCGGTCAGCCCCGATTATGGCGCCGCTGTTACGGTACAATTTTACCGGGACCGGTGCCCGGGAAAGGGGCAGCAGATCGCCCTCCATCTCCCGGACTTCGGTGATTGGGATTTTGGGTCGGTCTCCTTCGACGGCACCGCTGACCCCCGCTGGATCCCTCTGACCTTGCGCTCGGACGCCGCCGGTTCTTTTTCGGTGCTTTTTGATATGAGTGCTGCCGCCGGACTGCGGCTCTGGGGATTTAGGATGACCTATGAAAAAGGAGGAATGATGCAATGAGTATTTCCGATCTGAAATTTACTCAAGCGGAGATGACGGCAAAGAGCGTAACTGCCCTGGCAGACCGCCCGGCGCTCTCCGCCGCTGAAATGAAGGAACGGCTGGACAGTGGCGATATCCGGGTGAAATTCAATGCCCTGATCGACTATCTGGCGGCTGTCTTGCAATAGAGTGGGTGAAATAAAAATCAAAGGAAAGGAAACGATATGATCAGTAATGTGGATAAATTGCTGCTTGACTCCGCCCAGCAGGCGGAGATCGAGCGGATGAAGCGTGCCTATCTGGAATATCAGGCAGCCGGCGATACCGCCGGGATGAAGGCGGCGCACCAGCGTGCTGAGTCGATCCGCGCTACTGCGGGTTATTCCGGCGGCGAGGGCGGAGATGAATACCGCCTTATCAAGACCGCCGGCGCCCCTGCCGGCTATAATGCCTATGAATCGCTGATCGATAAGTATGCCGGCAGCGGGATCAATGCCATTGCCGCCGGCTATGCGGATCAGCTCAAGCAGCTGGAGCAGCAGCGCAATGAGATCCAGGCGCAGGCAGAGCAAAACCAGGCAGGTGCCCGCTCCGCCGCATGGAATCAGCAACGGCTGGCGGCAGACGGACTTTTGACCCGGGGTGTCGCCAATACCGGGCTGGCGGATGTTATCACCGCCACCGCCCTCAACCAGGCGTCTGCCAACGCTTATCAGGCGCTGCTGGACCGCCAGGAGGATCTGGAGGAGAATGATGCCGCCCGTACCACCGCCCGGGCAGATGCGCTGGAGGATGCCGCCGGACTGCAGGCGGAGATCGGTCAGCTGCTGGGGGATGCCTACAGCAGCTTCTATGAAAATGACGCGGACCGGAGCCAGCAGCTCCTGCTCCAGCAGATGAAGCAGGATGCGTCCCTGGATCAGAAAGCCAAGGACTATTATTATGAACTGGCGCTGCAGCAACTGAAGCGGAAATGGGAGCTGGAAGACCAGGCGAGGGGCTTTTGAGCCAGGAGCATGGGATCTCCCGCGAATACTGCGCCATGCGTAGCAGCGGAATCGAGCGGGTCCAGCAGATGGCTGAACGCCGTCTGGACGGTCACGGTCAGAAGATCGATGACCTGACCTGTGCCTGCATCCAGCTGACTGCGGCGGTGGAGCGAGTCACGCTGATCCTGGAGAAGCAGGACCAGCGGCTGGATCGGGTGGAGAACCGCAGCCCGCTCTCCTTTTTGGAGAGCAGCGGCGGCAAGACCCTCCTGCGCTTTATGGGGATCGGCTTGCTGGTCCTCTTAGGCGCGGCGGTGGGGGTCAATATTTTTCAGATTTTATCGGAGGTGTTGTAATGAAGTGTAAGAAGGATGCCTGGATCAGGACGGCGGTGCTGGCAGTCTCGCTAATCAATCAGCTTTTGACTGTATTCGGTGGAAACCCGCTGCCCTTCAGCGATGAGGCGGTCTACGAGGGATTTTCCGCAGTGGTGACTGTGGGCGCCAGTATCTGGTCCTGGTGGAAAAACAACAGCTTTACCGCGGAGGCGGTAGCGGCAGATGAGTATCTGCGCCTGCTGAAAAGGGGTGCAGCGGAATGACGCTTCTGCCGGTGACCGGAGCCTTTTCTGTGACGGCTGTCTATGGACAGCAGGGCTCCTATTGGAAGAACGGTCATCAGGGAATGGATTTTGTTGCCGATGACCGCAGGGTCTTTGCTACCTGCCAGGGGACCGTTCGTCTGGTCGCTTACGATGCCGCCGGCTGGGGACAGTATGTTTCCATTGGCGACGCGGAGGGCAGGCGGCATATCTTCTGCCATCTGGTGCAGGG
>JAZREO010000028.1:0-1015 GCA_045660845.1 Eubacteriales bacterium | reverse complement strand
GACCTCTACCCTCTTCCGTAATGAGGATTCCGGTGAGATGCACGGTTTGATCCGCGTCCGCCAGTTTACCATTTCCGAAGGTCACCTGGTGCTCCGTCCCGATCAGTTGGAAGAAGAATTCAAGGGCTGTCTGGAATTGGCTAAGTACTGCCTGGAAACTGTGGGTATGCTGGAAAACTGCTCCTTCCGTTTCAGCCAGTGGGATCCCGCCCGCGCCGGTGTCAAGTATGAAGGCACTGCCGAGCAGTGGGAAGAAGCCCAGCGGGTTATGGGCGAAATCCTGGACAACCTGGGCGTGGAATATGAGGTCGGCATTGACGAAGCCGCTTTCTACGGTCCGAAACTGGATATCCAGTATAAAAACGTTTTCGGCAAGGAAGACACCATCGTCACCATTCAGATCGATATGCTGCTGGCGCAGAAGTTCGGTATGGAATATGTGGATGCCGACGGTCAGAAAAAGACCCCCTATATCATCCACCGCACCAGCCTGGGCTGCTATGAGCGCACCCTGGCTTACCTCATTGAGCGTTATGCCGGCGCGCTGCCTCTGTGGATGATGCCCCAGCAAGTTCGCATCCTGCCCATTACCGACCGCGCACACGAATACGGCAAGGAATTGGCTGAAAAGTTGAAGGCAGCCGGCATCAAGGCTGAGACCGACTGCCGCAGTGAAAAACTTGGCTACAAGATCCGGGAAGCGCAGTTGCAGAAAGTTCCCTATATGCTGGTCATCGGCGACCGGGATATGGAAAACGGCACCGTGTCCGTCCGTACCCGCAAAGGCGACGACCTGGGTGCTATGACCCCCGACGAGTTTATGGCAAAGTGCCTGCTGGAAATCGCCACTAAGAGCAAGGAAGTATAATATATATTATAATGTATAAGAGCCGCTCATCCCGGAGCGGCGCATTTAATTTGCATCAAATCGAAATTACGAGTTTTTTTGAAAAAGGTCTTGACAATAAAAGGTCTGTGCGATATAATACTGAGGCTGTCAAAAATATGCTGCTAT
>JAZREO010000027.1:0-9863 GCA_045660845.1 Eubacteriales bacterium | reverse complement strand
GATGTTTGCCGACTGTATCAGCGAGGAGGAAAGAGTACTGTATGTGGCGTTGACCCGCCCGGTCAGTAAGACTGTGGTACTGGTGAACGGCAGCGCGGCGAGCCTGGAAAAGCAGACCGCCGAGGCGATGGCGCTGGGGGACCGGTTGCCCGCCTGGCTGCTGAAAAAGAAAAAGACCTCCTTTGCCGGCTGGCTTATTGCGCTGATGGCAAGGAGCGAGGAGGGAAAAGTGCTGCGGGAACAGTTTGGACTGCCGGAGCAGGACTATCCCGCTTTGGGCGCGGAATGGATCCGGGGCGCCCTTTCGGAGGAGATCCCGCAAACGGGGACTCAGCAGGACCCCGGGGCACAGTTTGACCGCGCAGCCTTCCGTGCTCGGCTGGATTGGCAGTACCCCCATCTTTCGGCGGTGCGGCTGCCGGCAAAGCTCTCTGTCTCAGAACTGAAGGGACTGCGGGAGCAGGACGAGGATGCCGAGTCCCTGCTGGAGGAGCGGGTACGGCTGGCGGAGCCAAGATTTGTCAGCCATTTCCGTCCTCGGGGCAATGAGGTGGGCAATGCCCTCCACCAGGCATTACAGTTTAGCGATTTTGAGCGGCTGCAAAAGGACCCCGCAGAAGAATTGTCCCGGCTGACCAATGCGGGCTTTATTTTGGAGAGCCAGCGTCGGCTGATTCCGGTGGAAAAGCTCCGCCGATTTACCCAAAGCACTTGCTTCCGCGAACTGCTTTCCGCTG
Source organism: Eubacteriales bacterium (assembly GCA_045660845.1). Classification (GTDB taxonomy): domain Bacteria; phylum Bacillota; class Clostridia; order Oscillospirales; family QAKW01; genus QAKW01. The sequence continues at coordinate 9,126 of JAZREO010000027.1, read as the reverse complement.
ATTATTATAGTAAGGAAGAGCGGTTCCTGTTTCCCATGCCAGCGGCGCAGTTGTTTGGCGAGGGAGCAGAGGGGGAGATCCTAATCCAGGGTGTACTAGACTGCTATAGCGTTCGGGACGGCAAGGCGGTGATCCTGGACTATAAGACGGATCGGGTAAATGCCGAAGAAGAATTGATCAAGCGCTACCGGGTGCAGATGGATCTCTATGAGGAGGCACTCCGGCGGGTCAAGGGGCTGACGGTTGTTCGCCGGGAGATCTATAGTTTTTCTCTGGAGAAAGTGATTTTGCTATAAAAACAGCAATATTTTTGGCTTATTTTGGCGGAAACCGAAATTTTTTGACAATTTATAAAATAGGGTTTTACAAAGTCGCGAGAGTATAGTAAAATAATATCGTAAAGCAATTAGATAATATGGAGGATGTCAAAATGGCAGATTATTTGGAGGATCTGATCAATATTCCCTTTGGCCCCATGGGGGTGATCGCCATGCCCGGCTGCGAAGGGATCGGTCAGCGGATCGACTTTTACCTGCGGAAATGGCGGAAAGAGCGGGAAAATGAACATAAGGAAACCATCACCTTCCGTGGTTATGAGCGGGAATCCTACCTGATCGAGGTGACCTGCCCCCGTTTTGGCAGCGGCGAGGCAAAGGGCATGATCAAAAGATCGGTGCGTGGGTTGGATCTCTATATTGTAGCTGACGTTTTTAACTACAGCATTGAATATGAAATGTACGGTCGCAAGGTCCCCATGAGCCCCGACGATCATTATGCGGATCTCAAGCGGATCATTGCTGCTTGCCAGGGGAAGGCAAAGCGGATCAATGTTATCATGCCGATGTTGTATGAAGGTCGTCAGCACCGCCGCAGCCACCGTGAATCGCTGGACTGCGCCACCGCTTTGCAGGAACTGGTTGCAATGGGTGTTGATAACATCATCACCTTCGATGCCCATGATCCTCGGGTGCAGATGGCAATTCCTTCGCATGGTTTTGATAATGTCATGCCTACCTACCAGATGATCAAGGCGCTGGTCAATAGTGTGCCGGATATCGAGATCGACCCCGAGCACCTGATGATCATCAGCCCCGATGAAGGTGCTATGGCGCGGGGCATTTACTTCTCCTCCGTATTGGGCGTAGATCTGGGTATGTTCTATAAGCGCCGGGACTATAGCCGTGTTGTCAACGGACGCAACCCCATCGTTGCCCATGAGTATCTGGGCACTGATGTTTCCGGTAAGGACATTATCATTGTAGACGATATGATCTCCTCCGGCGATAGCGTTCTGGATCTGGGTAAAAAGCTCAAGGAGCTCAACGCCCGCAATATCTATGTCTGCACCACCTTCGGTCTGTTCTGCAATGGTTTGGAGCACTTTGATCGGGCATACGAAGATGGTTATATCAAGAAGGTCTTTACCACCAACGGCATCTATGCCACTCCCGAGCTGCTCTCAAGAGAGTGGTACTGCTCGGTGGACCTCTCCAAGTATATTGCGTATATTCTGGACACCCTCAATCACGATGCTTCTATCAGCAGCTTGCTGGAGCCCACCACTAAGATCAATAGCCTGTTGATCAAAAAGGGCAAAAGAGCGGCAAAATAAGCAATAAAAAATCCACCCAAAGGGTGGATTTTTTTATTGTGTGATCTCGATGGTTTCTTCTGTGGGGTGAGAGAAAGTGATGGCATAAGCACCGTTATTGATCTTCTGTACCGTCCCCGAGGTCTTGAATCGATATTCCATGTTTTCCTCCAGGCAGACCAAAATGGCAGGTGCACTGCCCTCCGCCTGGACCCGGAAAGAAAAGCCCTCGGCGGTTTTTCTCTTTTCAGAGATCAGAGTCTGAAATCCGCCGGTTACAGTAAAGGGTTTGTATAAAGCATTGAACCAGAGTAGGACCGGGGTGGAAAGTCCGGAGAATTGATGGAAGCCCGCGCCCCTGCCGTTGGCGATCATGAAATGCTCATAGCAGTTATAAGTCAGACGGACCTCTTTTTCCCAGACCTCCAACGCAGTTTTGGCGATAGTTACAGCGGGTTCCCATTCACCATGATCTAAAAATGCTTTCCAGAGGATCCATTGATGGGGCATCCAGACCGAGCCGTTCCAGTACCCGTCGGTGCGATAGTAGGGCGCCCGGGTGTCTACAACACTGACGCCGATGGGGGTAAACATTCCTGCCTTGATGTTCTCGACGATCCTGGCGGAGCGGTCATCATCGCTGATGCCGGCAATGTAGGGGTAAGCACCATCCAGCCCCATGTCCCCGTTGACCCCGTCGATTTTTAAGATCTTATCGCCGGCAACATAGCCATAGTATCCGGACGTCTCATCCCAGGCGTAGGTATTGACCGCATGGGAATAAAAGGCGATATCTTCATCGTATTCTGCCCGGTCCTCTCCCAGGACTTCTGCCAGCATACGGAGGATCTTCGCGGCAAGAACGGTCACAGAGACAGTGACCATGGGGCAGACAGACTCATCCAGATTGTTCTGATGAACATAGACCTGGGTGGGATAATCGTCCCAGCCGCCGGAATTATAGTTAAGGTCCCAAAGGGCGAAGAGACCGTTTTCTTTCACCCGTCCGGTTTTCCGGGCATCGGCAAAAGAGCGGTATTGCTGCCGGACCATGGGATAGTATTTCCGGATTAAATTCGGGTCCCCGGTCTTATTGTAGAGCTCTGCCAGCAAAAAGATCTGGGTGGGGACGAGAGAGCCGTGGACGATATAGGGAGAATGGGGATCCCCTACCGGAGTAAGATAAGCGTTGAGGCAGTCCTCCGCCCGCCCGAGATCCAGTTCAGCAAGTCCCATGCCGATAAAACCGGAATCCCAGGTATAGAGGGAGTCCCATTGCCTGCCGGGCGTGTTGTGGCGAATGTAACTGCGGCGGCTATAAATGGGCCAAACAACATTGGTCAGTGTCACCGCCGTCATGATCTTTTGGGAAAGGAAAAATTCTTTGCCATCCCCATTGCAAATAGGCTCGACGATCTGATGATTCTCTTGGAAAGGGATTGCAGCGGGGGCGGTGATGCGTAGGTTGATCCGCTTGCTGCTATGGGGCTCCAAAAAGATGGGGCGCAGGAAAACGTCTGTATAATGAGGACCCACCTTGCCCAGATTCCGTCCCACATGATTATGAACACTTTTGATCAATCGTATTCCGGGATCGTCGGTGCGCAGGGTCCGCAGGACATAGTCCGGGCAGTCCCATTCCAAAGTATAGTCCAACTCACCAAAGGAAAGAATCAGCTTTCTGTCTTCCTGGTGAACCTTGGGGATAAAAAGTTCCTCCCGGTCTCGAAATGCGATCTCCCCCCCCAGGGCAAAACCGTCGATATCCAATTCCGCATCGTGTGGAAAGAGCGCAAAGCGGTCAAAGGTCAGCTTGGGGATGGGAAGAAACACCAATTTGGGCGCATCCGAATTTTCTAATTCGAAATCATACAAACGACCACCGATCTCCAGAGAAAGAGAGCCGTGCCCCCGATAACGGATGCCGATCTGATCGGTTGTCGCAGCATCGAAGGTGTAGAGGAGTCGGTCCCCATCCTTGCCAAACAGCTTTTTGCTGATATAACTTCCCCCGGTGAAGTCGCTTCCCCGGGCTTCTCCCAGCAGTAAGCCGTCTATCGTCAAGCCCTGGGAAAGAGAGATTTCCGCATAGTCCATCGCATCGATCCAGCGGGTATCTCCCTCGGTGACGGCCTGCAGGTCTATCAGTTCTTTTTTTGCATATGTAGCACGATGCAGGCTTAGCACCGCGTTGAGGGTCAGGGACTCTCCTACATCGTTGTTGTTAAAAAAATCGCAGGTGATCTCCATGACCCGGCCTTTGGCGCAAAAGTCCGCATCCAGATAGACTTTATCTTTCCATTCCAGTTCGTAGCGGTAGATGTAGTGAGAAAGGTCTGCGGAGGATGCCAGCATTTTCGCCCCGCAGTCTGCATTGTCCCGGGGTGCCATAACGCTCCGCCGGTAATAGCCGGGAAAGAGGTTGACGTCAAAGCGGTATCCTCGCTCCGGGTCTGCGATATGTGCTGCGCCGAGGTATCCTTTGTTGTAGGGGCCCCATGTAGGTAAATGAAGATCGTATTTTTTCATCTTTCCGCTCCTTTATGAACTCAACTTTATTATAGTAGAATTATTTTGGGAAGTAAATGAAAAAAAGGGATTTTGAAAAAATTAAAGCGATCTTTTCAGATCGCTTTAAAATTATTCTTCGCCCCGGCGCTCGGCATCCAGTGGCTTGAACAAAAGATTGATCAGCCAGATGCCCGCCAGCGCCACGACCACGAATATGATCCGGCTGACAATGGCATCCATGCCGCCGAAGATCCAGCCTACCAGGTCAAACTGGAAAAGACCCACCAAGCCCCAGTTAAGGCAGCCGATGATGGCGAGGACCAATGCGATTTTATTCATATGCTCATCTCCTTTATTGTCGATGTGGATAGTTTTTCCGCCAATCCGCAGGATTATTCCGAAAAATACTATATTTTTTCAAAAGTTTATGTTATCATATGATGTATACGAATTTAAAGGAGCTTGGACGGTTGAAATTTTTAGGACGGCTGAAAAACTTAATGCGTCGCGGGCGGCTTGGGAAGGCGATCTCTGTCAACCTGCGCTGGGGGAAGCGCCGGATCCACCGTTTTTTTCAGCGGGACCAGTTTCAAAAAGGCGTTCGCGGCTCTTATGCCAGGCGGCTGTATACAATGCTGGGTCTGCTGCTGGCGGTGAGCGGGCTGACGGTGGCGTCTGCGGAACTTTGCGATTCCTGGCTGGCGGATGAAGCGGTGCTTGTACGGCGGCTGTCTGACCCGGATTTTGGCCGCAGAAATCCCATTTTGGCGGCGCTGGACTGCTTTGGATCCTCTAACCGGATCCAGGTGACGCTGCAGACTGAGACCCGCAATAATCTGGATCCCCAAAAGGTGGATCTGGATCGGGGCAATATGAATTTAGTGATGACGCTGAAAAACGGCAGCATCATGGAATATACCCTGCAAAACCGCAATATTGATAATTTTGAGAGCGGCAGTACTGATCAGTTCACCTTGATCCTGCCGGACACTGTCTCGGTTTTTGACATTGCTGATTATAAGCTGACCTTGCTGCCCGATGCCAAGGGCGAATACGGCAGTTGGTACTGCCGCTGGGCGCAGATCTCCTTCCTGCTGGGTGGTGAGCGGCTGCTGCTGGCGGAGGACGATTGGCAGGAGACTTTTGTGTTTTCCAAAGAGCAGCAGTCCTATGGGCTGCAGCAGGTGGCGAGCGAAAACGCTTACTTTGCCCAAGTCAGCGCACTGTTCCCCTATGTGCTGAGCGTCTGTGAAAATAAGCATGAGACATTCCACGACGCGAAAATGAAGCGGGAAGCGCTGGAACTTTTAGGGCTTTCAAAGGGGGATATCCTCTATCTGGATGTGGAAACGCTGAGCCTGGAAAACCAAAACGCCATTGCCGAGACCCAGATGGGCGGTCTGGAACTTTCAGAATATGATCTTTTAAACTATAATGGTACCATGTCCCTGCGGGTGCGGTTTTATTCCGATGCGGCGGGGGATTATTATAAAGACTACGCGCTGGATACTCCCGGTAAGGACGATTTCGAGCTGGGCACTTCTTCTACCTTCGCTCTGAATATGCCGGAGGGAATGAGCGTTTTCGATATCCTTTCCATGGAGCTTTTGGTCCATGACCCGGCGGATGCCTGGGCGCCCCGGATGCTGCGGGCCTATCTTCGTACCGACTACGGCACCGTCCTGGAGCTGGCGCGGCTGACCGATACGGCGCTGACCGCCCAGCGGCGGACCTGCGTTTTCTACAGGGGGCTGATCGAGACCGAACTCAGTCCGGTGGCGCTGGATCTGACGGCGGCATATCAGCTGCCGGTGGTGCTGAAGGAAGAGATCGAGGCGAAGTTTTATACTGAGATCACCGGCGTGACTTACAGTATGTATTTCAATGAATTCAATTTCTATGAGCGGCAAAAGTTGTTCTATAGCCAGGTGATGGTGCTCTATGGGGAGGCAGAGAATGAAGCATAAGCTGATGACGCTACTGCTGGCAGTAGCAGTGCTGCTTTCCGGCTGCGGCAGGGAGACGAGCAGCGGCACCAAGCCGCTGGAGGAACTTTTTGAAAAGACCGCCGTATCCTTAGAGGAGGGTCACATCTTCTTCACCGGCAGGGTGACCTCTGTTGCGGCAGAAAAGAAGATGATCAGCTTCTATGATGCAGAGACGGAAAAAAGCACCTTCTATCAGGTGGAGATCACCGACGATCCTTTTGGTTGTATGCCGGACCGGGCGGTTACTGTCTGTGTTATGGGCAGTGCGGAAAATTTCGAAAGCCGGCTGCCGCTGGAAAAGAATAAGGAGTATCTTTTCGACACCACCCTCTGGGTGCAAGAGGAGGAAGCGGTCCTTTTGCTGCCCACCTTCTATGAAAGTCTGCCGGAGCATTCCGAGGACCTGCTGTATTATACCTCTCATGAGGGGCAGACTGCGGTAGACGGCAGTTATCAGGACTATCTTGACCGCCTGCTGGCGCTGGCGAAGGAAAAGAACTACGGACCGGAAGCGGTGCTGACCGCCGCAAAAGAGCGGCTGCAAAGCGCAGTGGAGCGGAAGGCGACCTATTTTGAGGAACTGGAATTCGAGAATGTAGATGCCGGAGCACTGGCAAAAACCAATCAGACTGCTGCTTCTTTGCTGGAAGAGGCAGATAAAGCAGAAAAAAATTGGGAAAGTATAAGGGGATTGCTAAAATGATGATTTTGACAGCGATACTGACCGGTATCGGACTTTCGATGGACGCTTTTGCGGTGTCGGTGACCAATGGAATGTGTAGCGGCAAAGTGAAGTTCCGTCACGCTCTGGCTGATGGGCTGACCTTCGGATTCTTCCAGGCGCTGATGCCGCTGATCGGTCTCTTTTTCGGTCTTTATTTTATGCAGTACATTGAGGCGGCGGACCATTGGATCGCCTTTATCCTCTTGGCGGGCATCGGCATCAATATGATCCGGGGCGCTTTGAAAAAAGAGGCGGAGCAGGAATGTACCAATCCGTATACCGTTAAAAACCTGCTGCTGCAGGGGATCGCGACCAGTATCGATGCGCTGGCGGTGGGCGTGGGTCTTTCCGCCACCTTGGGCGGCTACGGCGAAGCCCTTTTGACGGTGGGCATCATCGGTGTTTCTACCTTTATTATCAGTACTGCGGGCGTCTATATCGGGCGAATGTTCGGCGGTATGCTGAAGGAAAAGGCAGAGATCTTCGGCGGCGTTATTTTGGTGGGGATCGGTTTGAAGATCCTTATTGAGCATTTGTTTTTCTAAGTAAATAAAGGACCCCCGTTTGGGCTAAGCCCAAGCGGGGGTTGATGTTGTTGGTGAAATGGGGCACTTGGGGAAGTCGTGCTCAAGACACGCTGACGCTCAATGCTTATCGCAGCATTGAGCGCACCTCAATGAACCGTTTCGGCTTTGCCAAAAAGGTTCAAATCTTCGGAAGCGTGGCAAAAGAAAAAGACATCCGTATGGATGTCTTTTTCTTTTGGCGCGCTGGAGAAGATTCGAACTCCCGACCTTCTGATCCGTAGTCAGACGCTCTATCCAGCTGAGCTACCAGCGCATGGCTTTTTTCAAAGCGAGATATATCATACCACAGTTTTCCGGTAAAATCAAGTCCCAATTCAAAATTTTTTCAATTTTGTATGGATGGGACAGTGATAACATAAAAACAGGATCTTACACCCTTTTGATTAATGGAATTGCAAAACAGGTTTGCATTTGTTATACTATGGTTGATGGATTTTCGGAGGGTTAATATAAGAAATGAAAGAGTTGGAAAAAAGAATGAAATCCTATCTGCCAAGGGACTGCTCCATTGAGGTGGTCTCTGTGATAGATTCCACCAACAGCGCCATGAAGATGCTGGCGGAGCAGGGCGCTGCGGAAGGCAGAGTCCTTATGGCGGAGGAGCAGACAGCAGGACGGGGAAGACAGGGCAGGAGTTTCTTTTCTCCGGCGGGGAGCGGACTGTATTTTTCGGTGTTGCTGCGCCCCAAAAAGGCAGACGCCCTTAAAATCACCGTTGCCGCCGGGGTGGCAGTCGCCCAGGCGGTAGAGCAAGTCTTAGGCATTGATTTACAGATCAAGTGGGTCAACGATTTGTATCTGAAGAATAAAAAGGTCTGCGGCATCCTGGCGGAGGGCTCTGCAACTGCAGCGGGACTGGACTGGTGCGTGCTGGGTATCGGCTTGAATGTCTATGCTCCCCGGGCGGGCTTCGGCGAACTGGAGGCAATCGCCGGTGCATTGCTTCAAACCACGCCCGACGACGAGGTCCGCGCCAAGCTGACCGCCGCCATCTTAGAGCATTTTTTTGCCTTGTATGAAAATTTGAACGACCCTCAATTGCTGGCGGAATACCGCCGCCGCTCCTACCTGCAGGGTAGGACTGTTACCGCCCGCCGGGGCAATGAACAGTACCGAGGAACGGTCATCGGCATCAGCGATGAAGCAGAGCTGTTGCTCCGGCTGGAAAACGGCGAGACCCTCGTCCTCTCCTCCGGAGAGGTGCAGCTGGAGGATTATCGGTGAACTGCGCGGAATGGGGGCAATTTCAGTTAAAAACAAATTTTTTAAAATTATATATTGACAAAACCGCCCCAAGTGATTATACTATTTAAGGTAACGACGCGAGTCGGCATCGTCAAAACGGCGGCGTCAATACGCTGGCGTAGCTCAATAGGCAGAGCAGCTGATTTGTAATCAGCAGGTTGATGGTTCGATTCCGTTCGCCAGCTCCATATGGGAGAGTTCCCGAGTGGCCAAAGGGGGCAGACTGTAAATCTGTTGCGTCTCGCTTCGGTGGTTCGAATCCACCCTCTCCCACCAACTAAAAAAGGACATCCGTAAGGATGTCTTTTTTTAGTTGCTGCGAGCCGCTGGATCGAACTTTTTTGCAAGGCAAAAAAGTTCGTCGCAGCAGCTCGAAAGGTGCGTGAACCTTTCGAGACTGCGGAGTCGCGAGCTAGCAAAATTTTCGGGCACCGGCCGCAGCGGGCGACAAAACCACAGAGCGCACCGCATCCACTGTGT
>JAZREO010000026.1:0-13327 GCA_045660845.1 Eubacteriales bacterium | reverse complement strand
ATTTTTGTCAACTCGTTTGAACAAAAAATCTGTATTTCAAAACTGCCTTTGGCACTTTGAAAAGTGATAGTTTTGCGTCAAAATCTCTCTTTTCAAGATGCCAAAGGCAGTTTTGATATACAGATTTTTTGTTCAAACGAGTTGACAAAAATCCCGCCATGCTGACGCATGACGGGATTTTTTCAGTTTGTTTGGGCGAAAAAGATGCTTTCAAAACCTATTCTTCCTTGCGGAGGGCTGCCCAATTGACCTGATTGATTATTTAAATAATTTACCTAATTTCTCCAAGAATGAGTTTTTCTTTTCAAAATTTTTCTCATCCAAGGTTTTCTCAAACTCCCGCAAAATTTCCTTTTGCTTTTTGGAAAGGTTCCGGGGGATCTCCACCTCAATGGTCACATAGAGATCGCCCTTATTCTTTGTACCGATGCGGGTCACGCCTTTACCGCGGAAGCGGAAGGTACTGCCGGTCTGGGTACCCTCGGGCAGGTCATATTCCACCTTGCCCTCTAAGGTCGGTACCTGCAATTTCGCGCCTAAGGATGCGTCCACCAGGCTGACCGGGATCTTGCAGTAAAGATCAGTCCCTCTGCGCTCAAAAAGTGCATGGGGACGGACCCGGATATAGATGTAAACATCCCCGTCGGGACCGCCGTTGACCCCGGCGTGCGCCTGGTTGCGCATGGTGAGGGTCTGCTCATTATCGATACCCGCAGGAATGGTGACCTTCAGCTTCTTATCCTCGGTGATGATGCCGCCCTGGCAATGGGGGCAGGGGGTCTTGATCTTCTTACCCCGCCCGCCGCAGGAGGGACAGGTGCTCTGGGACTGGATGTTGCCGAGAATGGTGCGCTGGACAGTGGTAACAACGCCGCTGCCCTTACACTGGGAGCAGGTCTCCAGCTCCTTGCCGTCCTTGGCGCCGGTGCCGCTGCAGGACTTGCAGCTTCTCCGCCGACGCAGGGAGATCTCCTTCTCGCAGCCGAACGCCGCCTCCTCAAAGGAGATGGTGACATAGGTCTCGATATCCTCTCCCTTCCGGGGCGCATTGGCGCGGGAGCGTCCGCCGCCCCCAAACCCGCCGCCGAAGAAGGAACTGAACATATCGCCGAAGTCCCCCATCCCGCCAAAGCCGCCAAATCCGCCGGGACCGCCGGCGCCTGCGCCGTAGGAGGGGTCTACCCCTGCGTGACCAAACTGGTCATAGCGGGACTTCTTATCGGGATCGGAAAGGATGCCGTACGCCTCGTTGACCTCCTTGAACTTCTCCTCTGCGCTTGCGTCGCCGGGGTTCAGGTCGGGATGGTACTGCTTTGCCAGCTTACGGTAGGCTTTTTTGATCTCATCCTCAGAGGCACTTTTGCTCAGTCCCAGTACCTCATAATAATCTCGTTTTTCTGCCATATAATCTCTCTCTTGATAAAATGAATATGGAAAGATTTCCGCCCTTTCGGGCGGAAATCAACCTACTTTATTATTTATTATCTTCTACGTCCTTGAAATCAGCGTCATAAACACCGTCATTTGCAGGACCCTCAGCGCCGGGGGCAGCACCTGCCGCACCGGGGTTCTGGGCATAGATCTTGGCAGAGAGGTCATAAACCTTCTTCTGCACCGCCTCGGTGGCGTTCTTGATAGCGTCGGTGTCCGTCCCCTTGAGGGCTTCCTTCAGGACATCCAATTCGGCGTTGATACCAGCCTTATCGCTCTCGTCCAGCTTATCGCCGGCTTCGTTCATCAGCTTCTCGGTCTGGTAGACCATCTGATCGGCATTGTTGCGGATCTCGATGGCTTCCTTCATCTTCTTATCCTCGGCGGCGCAAGCCTCCGCATCCTTGACCGCCTTCTCGATCTCCTCCTTGGAGAGGTTGGTGGAGGCGGTAATGGTGATCTTCTGCTCCTGACCGGTGCCCAGATCCTTTGCGGATACATTAACGATACCATTGGCATCGATATCGAAGGTTACTTCGATCTGGGGCACACCCCGGGGTGCGGGAGCGATACCGGTCAGCTGGAACTTACCGAGGGTCTTATTGGCAGCCGCCATTTCACGCTCGCCCTGCAGGACATGGATCTCCACGCTGGGCTGATTATCCGCAGCGGTAGAGAAGATCTGGCTCTTTTTGGTAGGGATGGTGGTATTGCGCTCGATGAGCTTGGTAAAGACACCGCCCAGGGTCTCCAACCCTAAGGACAGCGGGGTCACATCCAAGAGCACCACGCCCTTGACATCGCCGCCCAGGACGCCGCCCTGAATGGCAGCACCGCAGGCAACACACTCGTCGGGGTTGATACCCTTATGGGCTTCCTGACCCATGAACTTGCTGATGGCTTCGGCAACAGCGGGGATCCGGGTGGAACCGCCTACCAGCAGCACCTTCTTCACATCGGAGGGGCTGAGATCTGCATCGCTCAGCGCCTGGCGAACAGGACCCATGGTACCGTCTACTAAGTCGGCAGTCAGTTCATTGAACTTGGCGCGGGTGAGGGTCATATCCAGGTGCAGAGGACCTGCAGGACCGCCGCTGATGAAGGGCAGGTTGATATTGGTGGTCATGCCGCTGGAAAGCTCGATCTTCGCCTTCTCGGCGGCTTCCTTCAGGCGCTGGTTTGCCATATTGTCCGCCTTCAGGTCGATGCCGTTCTGGGCTTTGAAGTCGGCAGCCATCCAGTCGATGATCCGCTGGTCGAAATCGTCGCCGCCCAGGCGGTTATTACCGGCAGTTGCCAGAACCTCGCAGACGCCGTCGCCGATCTCCAGGATGGAGACGTCGAAGGTACCGCCGCCCAGGTCATAGACCATGATCTTCTGGTCGCCTTCCTTATCCACGCCGTATGCCAGCGCAGCGGCGGTGGGCTCATTGATAATTCTCTTGACCTCAAGTCCGGCGATCTTACCGGCGTCCTTGGTCGCCTGGCGCTGGGAGTCGCTGAAATAAGCGGGGACGGTAATGACCGCCTCGGTAACCGGCTCGCCCAGGAACGCTTCCGCATCCGCCTTCAGCTTCATGAGAGTAAAGGCAGAAATCTCCTCGGGGGAATAATCCTTGCCGTCGATATTGATGCGGCGGGCAGAGCCCATATCCCGCTTAATGGATGCGATGGTGCGGTCCGGATTGGTGACTGCCTGGCGCTTTGCCGGCTGACCTACCATCCGCTCGCCGGTCTTGCTGAAAGCAACGACGGACGGAGTGGTCCGGGCGCCCTCACTATTGGTAATGACGGTGGGCTCGCCGCCCTCCATGACTGCTACGCAGCTGTTGGTCGTACCTAAGTCGATACCGATGATCTTGCTCATAATAATTTCCTCCTTAATTAGCCGTTTTTACAACGGCAGGTCGAATAATAGTTTCTTCTTTATATACATAGCCCCGCTGGAATACCTCGACGATCTCGTCCTCGCCCAGTTCGGGATCTTCTATGTGCATAATGGCTTCATGGCGGTTGGGGTCGAATTTCTCGCCCGGCTCGCCGATGGGGGTCACCCCAATATTTTTAAGGGAGTCCAGCAGCTGGCGGAGGGTCATCTCCACCCCGCTCTTCATGCCGCTATCGTCCTCTGCAGCAGCAATGGCACGCTCTAAGTTATCAATGGCAGGCAGGATTGCTCCCACCGCTTTTGCCACGCCATCGCCCACCAGCCGATCCTTTTCCCGGGCAGTACGCTTACGGAAGTTATCATATTCCGCATAAAGCCGCAGATACTGATCATGCTCCGCATTGAATTTTTCTTCCCATTTGCTTTTCTTTTTGGGCTTGGGTTTTACCTCCGTCTCCGGAGCCTTTGTTTCCTTCTTATTCTCCTCCATTAAGAACCCTCTCTATCCTTTAAATATTGTTCGATACACTTCGCAAAATATTCCACCTGGGAAGCGTTTGCGCCGTAGTCCATCCGCTTGGGTCCCAAAAGACTGATGGCGCCGAAGCCGGACTTACTGCCGTATTTCCGGACAATGAGCCCCATATCACTGAAATTGATGCCGGCGATCTCCGAACCGATGGCGATGGAGAGTTCATTGCCGGACTGGCTGCTCAAAAGGGAGCGGATCTCCTCCTCATGGCTCAGAAAGCGCATAACATTCTGCACCTTATGGACCTCATAAAACTCCGGATGGGAAAGCAGGTTGCTCTGCCCGGATACAAAGACCTTGGGATTGCGGATAGAATCCACCATGTTCTTGATCACCCCGGCAACGAAGTCCCAATTCTGATGCAAGGCGGAGAGCCGCTGCTCCAGCGCTTCAAAATCCTCGTCGGTCAGCCGGGCGAAACTGACATCCCCTAAAAATCCATTGAGCACCTCAGAGAGGGCAAGGATATCCTCATCATCCGCCAGAAAGTAAAAGCGGCAGACGCTATTTTTTACCGTCCCGCTGCGGGTGATCGCCACTAAGTTCAGGCAGTTATCCGCAGTCTTGATCAGTTCCACCTTGATGATGCGATCCTCATCGGAATGTGCCATAACAGCGGCGGCGGTATAGCCGGTGATCTCAGAGAAACGGGATAGGGCGTGCTTTAGGAAATCATCCACATTCCCGGTAGGATCCTCCAGCAGCTCCTCGATGACTGCCGCTCGCTCCACCGGCAGATTGGGTGCCTGCAGAAGGCAGTCCACATAATAGCGGTAGCCCCGCTCGGTGGGGACCCGCCCGGCACTGGTATGGGGCTGCTCCAGGTAGCCCTCCTTCTCCAGCTCCGCCAGATCGTTGCGCACCGTGGCAGAGGAGACCTTCAATTCAGAACGCTCCAATATCAGCTTGGAGGAAACCGGCTCGCCGCTATCCACATACGCTTCAACCGCTGCCTTTAGGATCAAATTCAGCCGATCCTTCATCTCCTCACCTGCCTTTCTCATTTTTAGCACTCGGCGCCTCCGAGTGCTAACACCCATACTTTACCATGTTTTGAACCCAATGTCAACACCCTAAGGCTAATTTTTTTATGAATATATCATGAATTATCCTTGACAATTCATAAAGGTCGCTTATATAATATAATTAATTAATATAAATTATAATAAGGAGGGATCACTTTGGCGGAATTCAAGTATGAAATCACCGAGCATTACGGTGATCTGCCGCAGAACGCAAACGGTTGGGCAAAGCAGCTCAATAAGATCAGCTGGATGGAGCGTGCTCCGAAATATGATCTGAGAGAATGGTCGCCCGACGGTACCAAGATGAATAAGGGCGTATCGTTTACCGATGAAGAGCTGAAGGCTCTGCGTGACCTGCTCAATTCCATGAATTTAGACTAAACTAAAAAGGACCTGCAAAATGCAGGTCCTTTTTAGTTTGTTTTTTATGATTCGGAATTTTCTTCCATTACTTCTAAAGATCCGTCGTTGGGCAGAGGTTCTGGATTATACTCTTCGTAAACCTCGTCCACCTCATATCCCCAGTCGCCGCTTTCCTGAACAGCGAAGTAGGACACCAGATAACGTACATAGTAATATTTTCTGGATTTGATGGGGGGAATATTATCCTTATCATTAAAGGGCAGGGTGATCTTCCCTTCAGCAATGCGGTTATTGAAGTCCTTATAGAGCAGCTTTGCCAGGACCTTATAGTCGCCGGTGCTGGTCTTATCGCCGGCTGCGGTGAATTCCAGATTGGAGATGTTGCCATAGATGGCATCCAGCTGCTTGATAAAGGCGATAACATCCTTCTTGGCGCTCTCCTTCAGAGCAGCAGCGCAATAGAGATGGCGGTTGCGGTCCATCTTATAGACCACCGAGCCTACCTCTAAGTATGCGTCCATATAGGCGGCATACTCAATGTAGTCCATATTATAAGGGCTTCCACTTTCCCCCAACACATCCGCATACTCACTGCAGACCAGGAAGGAGATAAAGCTGGCATCCGCATCGTCGGTAATTCCGCGCTGCTTGGCGATAGAACGAGCGACCTGCATGGGGATGATCACTTCGGGATAATCGGTATTGATGAGGATCTCGCTGGTCAGGGGGCTATAGATACTGCCGATGCCCATAGCGGTATAGAGGGGGCTGAAAAGCAGTTTCTTTGCCTTGACCTTACCGCCCTTGAGGAATTTATAATCCTCGGCAGCGGTATCAAAGCAGGCGTTGACCGCCTCGCCGATCTCCTCAATAGAACTGCCGGTAGAGGCATAGCGGGAATGACCGGACGCGGTATAGTAGATGCTCTGATTGGTCAGACCGTCGATGGCGACCTCATTGATCTCGTCGGTATAGTACAGCATGGCATTATCGGCAGCCTGCGCAAGGAACAGATTCGGTTGGTAGGTATCCTTCAGATAAGAAGAATAAAGCTTATACCGATTGGTGGTAACACCATAGCACATGGTATAGATCAAAAATCCGGTACCAAAGACCGCCAGCAGCACATACGCCAGCTGGACCCAGATCCCTGCGATCTTAAAACCGTCCTTTTCCTTGATGGTCTTATAGACCAGGAAACCGATATAGGCAAGGATCCCTGCAACTGTGACTATCGCCAGGATCTCCAGCAGAGAGATCGGCAGCAGATTGGATACCGCCGTCAAGGCACCGCGCACGCCCTTAGAGAGGGTCATGGTCAGGGTCTCGCTGAGGTCACTGGATACCATTGCCAGGATATAGAGCACCAGACCGATCAGTCCCAGCCCTGCAAAGCACCATTTCACAATGGAAAAAGCAGTATGGCTCATGAGGATCAGCTTGAGCTTCTCCTTGGTGGTATAAACCGGTTTGATGGACTCCAGATCAGAAACATCAAATTCAAATTCGTTATCGAATTCAGCTAAATCATCCAGCGTAAATTCGCCGGCTAACGCCTCTAATTCTTCCAGCTGCAAGCCTTCGAGCTTCTCGTTTTCAGCCATACGCGTCCTCCTTGCCTATTACGAAGTCATATATAATAATATTACATTAAAATATAGAGAATTTCAAGTAGTTATTTAGAAATTTTATACTTTTAGAATTCCTCAGGTCGTACGATGCGACCTCCGCCCAGGACAATATCGCCCCCATAAAGGACTGCACTCTGCCCGGGCGCGGGTGCAGATTTCGGGGTCTCAAAGCGCAGGATCGCCCGCCCTCCGTCCAAAAGCTCCGCCCGGACTGCGGTATCCCGGTCCCGGTAACGGATCTTGGCGGTCAGCCCCTCCCGGGGCAGGGGACCATGCAGGACCACATCCCGGAGAAAGACCGTATCGGACATGATCTCCTCCTTGGGACCTAAGGTAACGGTATTCCGTTCCGGATCCAGGGCCGTCACATAAAGCCGCTCTGCCGCCGCAACCCCTAAGCCCCGGCGCTGCCCCACTGTGTAGTGACAGATACCCTGATGGGTGCCCAGCGTTTTTCCAAGGCCATCCAGGATCAACCCCGGCAAAGGCAGCGAGCCGGTATACTGCTCGATCAAAGTGCCATGAGAGACCCCCGGCTCCAAAAAACAAATATCCAGAGAATCCTTTTTCCCGGCGGCTGAAAGCCCCCGCTCCGCCGCCTCTGCCCGGACCGCAGCCTTGTCCGCCATCTGCCCCAAGGGCAGCAGCAGCCTGGCGCGGCAAGCCTCACTGAGACCATAGAGCATATAGCTTTGGTCCTTTTGCTGACCGGGGATCCGGCAGATGAGATGCCGCCCTCCCTGCTCCGCAATAGAAGCGTAATGCCCGGTGGCGATCTTCTCGCACCCTAAAGCGTCCGCCGCGTCCAGCAACCCCTTGAACTTCACTGCGGGATTGCAGAGCAGGCAGGGGTTGGGGGTCTCCCCCCTCTTATACATTGCGGCAAAGGGACGGATGACCTTTTCCTCAAATTCCGCCGTCAGATCCTTCAAATAAAAAGGGATGCCCAGTTCCTCCGCCGCACGACGGGCGGCATCCTGCTCATTGCCCACCCGGTGCATCCGGAGAAAGACGCCGATGGGCTCAAAGCCCATCCGACGCAGCAGCAGGGTGCAGACCGCACTGTCCACACCCCCGCTCAGTCCTACGGCTATTTTCACTCCGTAACCTCAAAGAGGACACCGAGGGTACCGGGTCCGCAATGACTGGTGATGACGCAGCCCGCCTCGCTCTCTAAAATTTCATCAAAGATCCCGGCAGCCCGGACCACCTCGGTCACCGCTGCCACCGTCTCAGGACGGCACTTGGTATGGGTAACAAAGCAGCGGGTCTTTACCAGCTTGCCTTCGTTCTGCGCCAGCACCTCTTTGGCGTACTGCACCATCACTGCATCGATGGTGCCCCGGTACTTTTTGCCCACGCCCATCTTGCCGTCGGCAACATGGATGCTGGGGTGCAGCCGGAGCATGGTAGCGCCCAGCGCTGCCACAGAGGAGCACCGCCCGCCCATTTTAAGATAGTCCAGCTGATCCACAACAAAGCTGGCACGCACCAGCGGGATCCGGCGCAGGATCTCCTCTCGGATCTCCTCGGCGATCTTGCCTGCGTCGCGAAGCTCTGCGGCGTCCAGCATCAGCAGACCGGTGCCGGTGGAAAGGTTGGCACTGTCGATCACATAGACGTTGCCCTCCACCTCCTCGGCAGCCATCTTTGCATTCTGATGGGTCACCGACATGGTGGACGAAATATTAAAATGAACAACATCATAGCCCTCTTTGGTGAAGGCAGAGAAAAACTCGATATAATCGGGAATGGATGCGGCAGAGGTCTTGGGCAGCTGCTTCTCCTCCGCCACATAATCATAGATCTTATCCGGCGTCATCTCCAGTCCGTCCTTGAAGGAGTCGTCGCCTAAATTCACATAAAGGGGAACGATCTTAAAGTCATAGCGTGCCACCAGCTCCTGGGGAAGATCGCAGGTACTGTCGGCAGAAATAATGATCTTATGCATGGTACGAATAGTTCCTTTCGTTGTAATGTTCCATTGTATATAATATAACTGATATTCGCCGAAAAGTCAAAGAAATTGTTGATTTTTTTAAAAGGCTGATTTATAATAAACAATGTCAAAACATTATGAGGAGGACAATACAATGCTCGTATCCGCAAAAGAGATGGTCAAAAAGGCCTATGAAGGTCATTACGCCGTCGGTCAGTTCAACATTAACAACCTGGAGTGGACCAAAGCGATCCTGCTGACCGCTGAGGAGAACCGCTCCCCTGTCATTCTCGGTGTTTCCGAGGGCGCAGGCAAATATATGTGCGGTTATAAGACGGTCATGGGCATGGTCAAGGGCATGATCGAGGAACTGGGCATCACCGTTCCCGTTGCCGTTCATCTGGACCATGGCTCCTATGAGCACGCCAAGAAGGTCATTGCAGACGGCTTTTCTTCCGTCATGTTTGATGGCAGCCACTATGAGATCGAAGAAAATATCGAAAAGACCAAGGAGATCATCGCTCTGGCAAATGCCAAGGGGATGTCTGTGGAAGCCGAGGTGGGCGCCATCGGCGGCGAAGAGGACGGCGTTGTGGGCCGCGGCGAGGTCGCCGATCCCGCAGAGTGCAAGCTGATCGCTGATCTGGGCGTGGACTTCTTAGCAGCCGGTATCGGTAATATCCATGGCAAGTACCCCGCCAACTGGGCAGGCTTGGATTTCGATGCCCTGGAGAAGATCCAGGAAGCCACCAAGGGAATGCCCCTGGTGCTGCATGGCGGTACCGGTATCCCCGCCGAGATGGTCAAGAAGGCGATCTCTCTGGGCGTTGCTAAGATCAACGTCAATACCGAGTGCCAGCTTTCCTTCACCGCCGCCACCCGGAAGTACATTGAGGCAGGCAAGGATCTGGAAGGCAAGGGCTTCGACCCCAGAAAGGTCCTGGCTCCCGGCTTTGAAGCCATCAAGGCAACCGTTAAGGAAAAGATGGAGCTGTTCGGTTCCGTCAATAAGGCGTAAAAGCAGTTCCCAAACTCTCCGTGCACCCCACGGAGAGTTTTTTTATGTTTCGTCCTCCTGGTACCATTTGAGGATCGTCTGATAGGGGTCCTTGATCTTCCGTTTTTTGAGAATCGCAAATTGCTCCATTTTAATCAAATAATCCATCAGTCTTGCCATCCCCATCCGATCCACCAGCGCATTCTGCTCGCTTATCGTCAGCCGCACCCCGTATTTCAGCAGGGAGTCGATCATATCATCTCCTGATTGGACGACGACTGCGGCTCCGCCGCTTTCTTCTAACTCTGGATCTGAATCTATCTCTTTTTCTATCTCTTTTTCTAATCTCTTACTCTCTGTCACATTTGCGTCACATTGTGACGCTTTTTCTCTGCACCTTCGCATACGGCTGGCAGATTCTCCCTCACTCCCCACCATCTCCGAAAGACCCGGCAGCACCAGCGTTCCGTCCTCCTCCAATTTGATAAAGCCTTGGCTTTTAAGCTGCTCCAATGCAAGCTTTACCAAAGTCGGTGTGGAGTCGGTGATCACCGCCAGATGCGCCACGCTGTACGATCTTTCCTCATCGTAGCGCAGTCTGCCCTCGCTTTCGATGCCCAGCACCAATAGTTTAAGATAGAAAAGAAGGATCTCCTTCCCCCGCTTTTCCCTCTCAAGGATTTTAATTTTTTTATTATCAAAAAAGTCCTTCTTTAATTTCAGCCAATAATATCTCCCCGCCATCACATCCCTCCTTTCATATTTTCAGTCCTTTCTTCATAGGCTTGTACCGAGGTGAAACGTACATGAAGAAAAAATGGCTCCTGATTTATTTTTTACTGTTGTTTATCCCCTATCTTGCGGTGCTGATCCTGGGGAAAGCGGGATATTTTGAGGATCAGCCGCCGGCGGAGCAGCCGGAGGGATCTACCGTCACCCTCTACCGCCATGAAACCAAGACCCTGGAGGTCTTAGAGTTGCGGGACTACCTCTGGGGGGTGATCGCCGGAGAGATGCCCGCCTCTTACCCGGAGGAAGCGCTGAAGGCGCAGACGGTAGCATCTTATAGTTACCTGCTCCACCGCCGGGAAACGGTGGTAGCCCACCCCTCCGCCGATTTTGGGCATGAGGGGGATGTCTGCGATGATCCTAACCATTGCAAAGCCTATCTCTCCCCTGCCGAAGCGTCCTTACGCTGGGGGCAGGACTGGCTGGACGCCTCAGAGGAAAAACTCTCTGCTGCAGTGGAAGGGGTGCTGGGTCAAGCCCTGCTCTACGACGGCACCGCCGCCAACACCGTCTTTCACGCCATTTCCGGCGGACGAACCGAGGACGCAGAGGATGTCTGGGGAGCGGAGGTGCCCTATTTAAGATCAGTAGATTCCCATTGGGACCGGGACGCCAAAGGATTTTCCACTACCGTCACCATCCCGCTGGAGGAGTTCCGGGAAACCTTAGGGCAGCAAGACTGCACCCCCGGCGCTGTCACCCTCACCGACGGCGGCTCGGTGGCAACGCTGGTCTTGGGCGATGAGAGCTTCACCGGGCGGGAGCTGCGGACCCTCTTTTCCCTCCGCAGTACCCGGTTTACGCTGACGATCAATGAAAAAGAAGCGATCTTTCAGGTCTCCGGCTACGGACACCAGGTGGGACTCAGCCAATATGGCGCCTCTGTCCTGGCGGAGGAGGGCTACACCTACCGGGAGATCTTAGCCTACTACTACCCCGGCACCGCCCTTACCGAAAACTATTTTGTATAAAAAACCTCCGTTCTGCCCATATTATTGGCAGAAAGGATGGTACGCCATGAAAGAAAAAGTATTGCAATTTTTAAAAACCAAGGGTTATTACATGGTTCTGGCGCTCTGCGTGCTGACCGTCGGGACCGTCAGTTTTATCTCCTACCGCCTGTCCCAGCAGGATCAGGCAGAAACGCCGCTGGATCCGGGCGGGACGCAGGATGTGGAAAAGGTGGAGGAGGACATCCCCGATGACCGGACAGAAACCGAAGATGCGCCGGAGCAATCCGCAGACCCGGCACCGGAGGCGGCTGCCCCGGAATATGCCGCTCCGCTGACCGGGGAGATCATTGCTCATTATTCCCCGGACCAGCCGGTCTATTCCTATACCCTGAAGGACTGGCGCACCCATAGCGGTATTGATATCGCCGCCGCAGCGGGGACCCATGTGCTGAATGTCTCGGAAGGGGTGGTGGAAACAGTGAGCACCGATGACCTGATGGGCAATCTGGTGGTGGTCCGCCATACCGACGGCAAGGTCTCCCGCTACGCTTCCCTGGAGAGCGTCGCTGTCCAGGAGGGGCAAATGCTGCAAAAGGGCGATACCATCGGTACCGTCGGCAAGTCCATGCTGCTGGAGTGCGGCGAGACCGACCACCTGCACTATGAATTATGGCAGGAGGATCAGCCGACAGATCCTTCCTTTTTGTTCAAAGAATAATGCATCGTTTCATGAGGATCTCCGTACCACCGTACGGAGATCCTTATTGATGCTTCCCCTTCAGATACCGGTCATGCTTCATCCGGGCGCCGTCGGCGGAGAGCAGGGTGGGCAGATGCTCCGCCACCTCCCGCCAGGTATAGCCCCGGAAATACCTTAGCTCAAAGATCAGCCTCAGTTCCGGGTCGGGGATCTCTGTAATAAATTTGGAGATGCTCCAAAGCTCCTCTGCCAGCCGGTCCGCTGTCCTCCGCAGTCTTTGCTCCAGGGCAGCAGATCGCCAGGACCCGGCCGGAGGCAGGCAATCCAGCAGTGCCCGGTATTCCTCCAGTTCCCGCCTGAGGCAGCGAATATCATAAAGCTTCATCGTCTGCCTCCCCGATCATCCCCGCCACCCCGCACCGGGGACAGCCGTCGAACCGCTGCCGCCAGGGTCCGGGCAGCCCATAGCGCTCCTCAATGAGCATGGGGGTCTCAAAATAGCAATAACAGTTCTCACAGTAATACATCGAGAGGAAACACCTCCTCCCAGCCGCAGCCCAGCACCCGGCAGAGCCGAACCCCCACCCGAAGCGAGGGGAGCCTGCCGGTGGACTCCAAGGTGCTGATGGTCCGACGGGAAACGCCGGAGCGCTCTGCCAGCGCCTGCTGACTCAGCCCCATCCGTACCCGGTTGAAATAAAGTAAGTTATACATCCTATCATCTCCTGATTTTACAAGAATCGACGCGTCATTTTATTGATAACACAAATTTCGACGAAGGTAAAGAAAAACCGTTTGACATTTTTCGAGAGAAAATCTAAAATATAAGGTGTGAGGTGAAATTTTCCATGTCATTTGTCGAAAAAAAGTTGAAGGAGCACCCTGTCTATGAGGGTAAGATCTTCACCGTCTATCAAGGGACAGTCGCCCTGCCGAATGGTGCGCAAGCCCTCCGGGATCGGATCGAGCACCATGGGGGCGCCGGTATCCTGCCTTTGGATGAGGAGGGCAATATCTACCTGGTCCGCCAGTACCGATACGGCGTGGATCAAGAACTGCTGGAGATCCCTGCCGGGAAA
>JAZREO010000025.1:0-1747 GCA_045660845.1 Eubacteriales bacterium | reverse complement strand
GTCCTGACAGATTCCTCGCCATAATCCCGGATGACTTCCGTACCGGAATAAGGTAGGTTACACAAAACACCACGCCCGGTAACCGCCGAGAACTTTTCCAGCAATTCTGCCGGAAAGCCTTCTGGGAAAGTGGGAAGCGGCTTTTCCGAGACCACGCCCGCCAGCTCCCAATGACCGACGGTGGTGTCCTTGCCCCGGGACTGCTCCCTTGCCCGCCCGTAGGATGCCAGGGGTTGCTCCACTTCACCTAAAAATTCCAGTCCGTCAATATTGCCCAGCCCCAACCTCAGCAGGTTGGGGATCTGAAACACGGAACTTTTAGAGATGCTTTTGAGGGTATGAGCACCCGCATCGCCGAACGCTGCCGCATCGGGCAGCGCACCGGCGCCGACGCTATCTAAAACTATTAAAAATACCTTCATGTTTCCATTTCAATGGCGGTATTCAGCGCCAGCTCCATCATATCGATAAAGGTGTTCTGCCGCTCGGCGGCGGTGGTCGCCTCGCCGGTCACCAGGGAATCAGAGACGGTACAGATCGCCAGAGCTCGCTTACCGCAAAAGGCAGCGTTCATATAGAGAGCAGCGGCTTCCATCTCCACCGCCATCACCCCCATTTTGCTCCATGCAAGGGTATCCCCCTCGCCGGCATCGTAAAAGGTATCGGAGGAAAAGAGGTTGCCCACATGGTAGGTCAGTCCCAGCTTTTCTGCTTCCTGAACGCAGGTTCGCAGCAGATCAAAGTCTGCAATGGGAGCGAAGGTACCACGCAGGTGGTACTGCTTCGCATAATTGGAATTGGTGCAGGCGCCGGCGCCCAGCACGATCTCCCGGAGCTTTACATCTTCCCGGATAGAGCCGGCGGAGCCGATCCGCAGGATCTGGTCTACATCGAAAAACTTGAAAAGCTCATAACTATAGATCCCCATGGAGGGCATTCCCATGCCGCTTGCCATGACAGAAATTTTTACCCCTTTATAGCTGCCGGTATAGCCCTGGATGCCCCGGACATTATTGACCAGCTGGGCATTCTTCAGATAATGCTCTGCAATAAACTTTGCCCGCAGGGGATCGCCGGGCATCAGAACGGTCTTCCCGAAGTCCCCGGGTCTTGCATCAATATGCGGTGTTGACATACGTTTCTCCCTCCTTGACGATCTTAATAATCGCGCTGGTACCCAGGCGCTCCGCACCTAAGCGGATCAGTTCCTCCGCATCCTCCAAAGAGCGGATGCCGCCAGCGGCTTTGATCTGAATACCCTTGACATGCTCCGCAAAAAGGGCGATATCCTCCCGGGTAGCACCGCCGGTGGAAAAGCCGGTAGAGGTCTTGATGAAATCCGCTCCGGAGGCACTGACGATCTCACACATCTTGATCTTCTCCGCCTCGGTCAAGAGGCAGGTTTCAATAATGACCTTCAAGAGTTTGCCGCCGCAGGCTGCCTTGACCGCCTTGATCTCTGATAGCAGTGCGTCCCATTTCCGCTCCTTGACCCAGCCGATATGGATGACCATATCCACCTCATCGGCACCGTTTTTCACCGCATCCTCCGCCTCAAAGCATTTGGCGGCGGTGGTGGAATAGCCACAGGGGAAGCCAATGACAGTGCAGATCGCCACCCTTCCGGCAGCATATGCTGCTGCATCCTTTACAAAGGATGCGGGAATACAGACGGATGCGGTCCCATAGCGGATGCCGTCGTCGATGATCTCTTTTATCTGCGCCCAAGTTGACTCGGGCTTTAACA
>JAZREO010000024.1:0-2753 GCA_045660845.1 Eubacteriales bacterium | reverse complement strand
AATATCTTCTTCGCAATCATTGCAGTATCGCTTATGCTTAGCATCTTTTTTTGCAGTATTAAGATTGGGCTTTTGGACGTTATTATTACCCAAGTCGTGCCCGATCTCCAGCTTCAGCGTTGCGTCGACAATATAATCATTGCCGGGGGTCAGATTTTGCACATGTTCATCAACAAGGACTGCATATTTTTCAATACTAAATTTTACTTCAGTCACACCCTCCGGTGCATCATCTGCAACCGTGAAAGATATAGTGAAAAGTTCCTCAATTGCAGGAAGAGGGGTAGGATTCGACCAAATGGCACGAACCTCGGCATCATTAGTAAAGGACTCAACGTCCTCAACAAAGTTTGTCTTAAAAGCAGGGGAGGTCAAAGTATCCGCATCATAGGTGCCGTCAACATCAAGCCCTATCGCAGGGACATAGTTCTTTAAAGAGACCAACAGTGTGATCTCTTCGCCGCGCTCAACCTCTACCGGCTCTTTGGTTTCGGCTTCCCCAAACAAAGAAAGCTCCAACTGGGGCTTTTCACCAGCGGCAGATGCTACGGTAACATTGCAAAGCAACGTCAGCAACATCGCGACAGTCAGCACGATAGAACCAACTCTTTTTAACATAATGCTCCTCCTTAGGGTGACAAGAACCGACTCCTGCCCATTTTCACATATCCATTATAGCAAACAACGCCGCAAAAAAACATTGCTTTATGTTGCTTTTTTAGCACATTATGCGTCATTTTCTACCTTTTTTATTGAATTCATCCACGCCATGGATTTCAGGTCTGGGATCCGGGGTTATTGGGATCCCAACCGACCAATTTGATCTCATACTTCATCAGCAATCTGGCGTCCTCGATATTCACTTCTCCGCTATGGTCTGTATCTGCCACTGTCAAATTCAGATCGTCTCCGGAATTCAAACCGACCAGGTGGCGCAAAATTACAACGGCATCCAAAATATCCGTCTCGTAATTCCCATTAACATCGCCCCATTGACACTCAGTAACTTCAAAGACATCATGACCGGCATCAACAGAGAGGGGATTATTTTCCCCATCGGTAGCATCAGTCGTCTTGACGGTCATGCTGCAATTCCCGGCCACCGCATCTTCATCGACCTTAAAAGTCAGGCGAGCGAGGATCACCGTCTCCCCTATAACCGATTCGCCGGTGGCAATCGCAACCTTCTTCGGGGCGTTTCTATCCCATTCAAGATAAAGTCCCTCGCCAGGCTCTGCCTCCACGAGACACAGTTGATCATATTCCAATTCCAGGACCATGCCGGAAAATCCTTTGTTATTCCCGGTTAATTGAACTGTCGCTGTCACTCTGCCGCCGGCAGGAACCCGATCTCGGCTCATTTCAACCATCAGCTGAGGACTATTCTCTGCGGATACCACGCAAAGGGAGCAAAGCATCGAAAGCAGCAAGGTAAGTACTATGATAACGCTGTTTGATCTCTTGAACATAAAAACCTCCCTTTGAATCCTTATTAACATCTCCATTATAGCAAAAAAACAGAAAAATACAATAGTTCAGCGTCGATTTCTGCACTAAAAAAAGAGCGCAGACCAAGGGCAGCCCTCTGTAAGGAATATTAGCCTTGAAAAGAGAGATTTTGGCGCAAAACTGCGTCAAAAATGCTCGCCATCCGTTAGGATGCCTGTGCTTTTTTCTTGCTTTGCATCCAAACTTTCTCTTTTCAAGGTGCCAAAGGCAGTTTTGAAATACAGATTTTTTGTTCAAACGAGTTGACAAAAATCCCGCCATGCTGCCGCATGACGGGATTTTTTTAGCTTGTTTGGGCGAAAAAGATGCTTTCAAAACCTATTCTTCCTTACGGAGGACTGCCCAAGTCTGCGCTCCTTGTTTTTACATTATTTTGTTCAGGTTCCAAAAAATTCTTGGTCGGTGTACCAGCCATTGATATACTGCAGCAGATAAACCGCATCCTGGACGTTGACACCATCAACGCCGTTCAGATCCGCCATGTCATCGGTGACATAAACACCGGCGCCCGGGATCTCCATCTCGGTCCGATCCTGCTTTTCTCTGATATAGCGAAGCAGAAGAACCGCATCTGCAATATCTGCAAAGCCATCCTTATTCAGGTCGCCCCGAGCGGTTCTCTGAACCAAAACCGTCACGGTATCGCTTTCAATGGACACTTTTGTACCATTGATGTCGGAACTTACATTTGTGATTTTAAATTCATAGCCCTTTTCCTCTGCATTGGCAGACACATTGAATTTCAGAACCGCGATCACGCCGTCTTCTGTAATGGTACCGTCTTCATTATTGATGGCGAAACTGAAGCTGGTTTTTTCCGCGTCGTCTTTGCTGGTAACAAACAAAACATCTTCTCCCAAAGTTTCCAGCAATGCACCCTTTGAGATCTCATCCAGCTCGAATGCATCGGTATCATATTCCAATTCAACGCTCATACCGGACAGTCCGGGGTTATTGACCAGCTTGACCCAGACTTCCGTTGCCTGACCGGCCATCGCTGTGGGCTTTTTCACCAACTCAATATAGGAGACCTTCGGCAACTTCTCTGTTTCCTCGTATTTACAAAGGTCGCAGGTACGGGTCCGGCTGCCTTCCTCTTCTCTGGTGGGATCAACGGTTACCGGGTCTCCGTAATGATCGGCGCAAAGGCCAGTCTCGAGCCCGGAGCAATCCTCCCACTCGCAGTCCCGCAGATGCTTGCCGGGATTTTCTGCATCGGGCACCCAGGTCCACTTATGCTCACG
>JAZREO010000023.1:0-12200 GCA_045660845.1 Eubacteriales bacterium | reverse complement strand
TTCAGATAAAGTCCTTTATAAAGATGTGTGTTTGGCAGGATACCGCCGTTTGCCACCGCCGCTGTCATTAAAGCGATCTGCATCGGTGATGCTGTCAGTTCCCCTTGACCAATGCATAGATTTGCCAAAGAAAGACTACTGCTTTTAACCGGAAAGCTACCTTTTGACGCATATAAAGAACCTAATATTTCGATAGAAGTGCCGTAACCAAACCGTCCCGCCATCTCTGCCACTCGGTCATAGCCCAGCATCTGCCCTAATGCTATAAAATAGGAATTGCAGGATTGAGCAAAAGCTTCTTGCAAGCCGATCTCACCGTGACCGCTGTGGTCATGGCAAGCAAAGGTTCGTTCATTAATGAGAACCCCGCCGTTGCAGGTGTATAAAAAGCCTTCCATCCCCGTCTCCAATGCGCAAGCGGCAACAACGATCTTAAAAACAGAACCTACAGTTTGCGTCGAAAATGCGCGATTGATCAACTCGCCGCTTTTGGAATCCATATAAGATGCGATCTGCGCTTCATCATAACCGGGTCGGGAGCTGACAGCCTTAATGGCACCGGTCTTGCAGTCCAAAATGACAGCTGCCCCTGTTTCGATATATTTATCCATAGACCGATCTAACGCCTGGCAAAGCGCCTCATTCAAGGTCAGTACTAATCCGTTATCGGATCTCTCTGTATCAACTGTCTCCATTCCAAGCCCTGCGATAGCACCGCGGATGGCATCGCTGGAGTAGGAAACATAAACCATAGAAGAAAACAGACTTAAATAGTCGTTATATTCCTTTTCTATTCCGGAAAGTCCAACCTCCCCTGCATCATCCAAATAACCCAGCAGATGCGAAGCAACGCCGCTGTAGCGGCTGACCCCCTCAAAGATATTGACTCCCGGCATTGAAGGCGGTTCTGTCTGTGTTTGCAAAACGAACGGCGTTTCTTTTTTAAGTTGTTCCTGCAAATCCTTTTTATCTTTTTCGGTCAGTAAAATTAAGGTTTCCAAATATTCCGCCTGAAAATCCCGAGGGTTGACTACCAAATACCAGCATGGCTGATCTCCCGCAATGGGCTGCAGATCCTCATCATAGATCAGTCCTTTGGTTCGGTATAAAACCAGCCTTCCCTCCCGACTGCTGACCGCCGTTTCTGCACGTGTGGCGTTATCTCCAATGGAAAGCCAAAAAGTACGGAAAATGATCCCGGTCAGCGCCATGACGATGGCTAAATAAAAAATTCCTGTTCGACGTATCATCAAAATTCATCACCCGGTTTAGTATGTGCTTTTTGGTGCAAAATTCCTCATTGACTTTTCATCAAAAAGGTCTATAATTATTATAGAACATTTGTTCTTGAATGAGGAGAAAACAGCATGGAGCGTATTATTTTACATTCCGATCTAAATAATTTTTTTGCGTCGGTGGAGGCGGTCAAAAATCCCACCCTGCGCGGCAAAGCCTTTGCGGTAGCGGGAGATCCGGATAAACGACACGGGATCATCCTTGCCAAAAGCCAGCAGGCAAAAAAATACGGCATCCGTACCGGCGAGACGATCTGGCAGGCGAAGCAAAAATGCCCATCGCTTTTGGTGGTCAAGCCGGATATGAAAGCCTATCATTATTATTCCAAACTCGTTCAGGATATTTACCGGCAATATACCGATGAGATCGAGCCCTTTGGCATCGATGAATCCTGGCTGGATGTTACCGGAAGTACCCGCCTTTTCGGTTGCGGTCCCAAAATTGCCTATGAGCTCCGCCGCAGAATTCGAGAAGAATTGGGAATGACCGTTTCCATCGGCGTTTCCTATAATAAGATCTTCGCCAAATTGGGCAGTGATCTCAAAAAACCAGACGCGACAACAGTGATCTCCAAAGAAAATTTCAAAAAGATCGTCCATCCGCTGCCGGTCACCGATCTTCTTTTTGTCGGTCGCTCCACCCGGGAAAAGCTCCATCAATACGGTATTTATACCATTGGTCAGTTAGCGGCTTCCGATCCGAAATTTCTTCAAAACATTTTAGGAAAGATGGGGATCATGCTGCACCAGTATGCCATCGGCGCAGAAGGCGCTTCCACCCTGCTCGCTGAGGCGCAGACTGTCAAATCCGTCAGCAACTCTGTGACGACACCTGATGATCTCTGCACCCCGGAGGAGATTTGGATCCAACTTTTGATGTTAGCAGAGCATGTTACCTCCCGGATGAGATTGAAGGGACTTTCAGGCACCCTGGTCACCCTTTATGTACGGGACAATCGCTTTCATTCCATCAGCAGACAGCGTCCGCTGCCCATTGCATCCAGCAACACCATGGAGATCGCGCAGACGGCATTTTCACTTTTTCAAGAACATTACGATCTTTCTAACCCGGTTCGCTGCATTGGGCTGGGGGTTGCTAAGCTGCAGCCGGACGATGGCAATATTCAACTGACACTCTGGGACTCCAATCAAAAGCGGGTACAGGAGCAATGTCTGGAGCAGGCGGTAGACCGTCTGCGGGACCGCTACGGCTTTAACTGCTTGGTACGGGCAGGCTGCCTGCATCAGCAATTAAAGAATTATACTATTTCCAACGAGCCGGGCATCCCCTCCTCTCTTTGCACCCTCCCCGGCTGCCATATATAAAAGAACCGTCTCGCAATCGTGAGACGGTTCTTTTATATTAGTCATTCAAATGGGCTTTAGAGAGCGCCACATCCTGATCCATGCAGGAAAATTTCTTTTCGAAGTCATCCAAATTCTTCACTGCTGCGTTGAGCTTTTCAGCAGCTTCGCCCTTGGCGATCAGCAGATTGGACTTCAGCAATTCATAATCAGAGATCAAAAGGCGGTAACGGTTTTCTGCATCGTCCCGCAGTTCTTTAGCATGGGTTTCCGCATCCTTAACGATAGCAGCAGCGTCATTCTTCGCCTTGATCATCAGCTCCGCTAGTACCTCACGGTTATCATCATAAAGCTGAGCACGGCGGCGCAGCTCCCGCAGCTCATCCGCCTGACTTTGGATGCGATGGTTCAATTCGGAGCGAGCGGCCTCCTCGTATTTGGGCGCCATCTCTGCCTCGATCTTACGGCGCATCTCATTTTCGATCTGCGGGCGAAGTTCCGCCTCCAATTCACCGCGGATCTCATCGCAGAGTACCGGCGCAATCTCCTCGGCAATGGCAACGCGCAGTGCCGCTTCGTCTTCAGCCTTGCGCTCCTTTTCGATCTGCACATCCTGCTGCTCGTCTTCCATCTGCATCAACCGAGCGTTCAGCTCATCCAGCTCCTTTTGCATCATGGCAGTCTGCCGGTTCAGGTTTTCAATATAAGCGATGACTTCTTCCTTATTATAACCTTTAAATGCGGTCTTGAAAATCTCTACGTTTGCCATAATCGGCCTCCATATTCACTCTTAATGGAAACATCATAACATAAACCGATAAAAAAAGCAACATTTTTCAAAATCGAAAAGGAATTTTAAAAAAAGGTTGCTTTTTTCAAAAAGTAATAGTATAATATCAAACTGTAAATGCGCCCGTAGCGCAGTTGGATAGCGCGTCAGACTCCGACTCTGAAGGCCGCTGGTTCGAATCCAGTCGGGCGTACCAAAAAACTCGAATGCTGATGCATTCGAGTTTTTTGTATTTATAACTACATGAAGGGTATGTGACCATGAGTAAATTTTATTTAAAACCCAAACTGTTTTCTGTCTTGAAAGGCTATACAAAAAAGCAGCTATTGCAGGACATTATCGCCGGTATCATTGTGGCTATTATCGCGTTGCCGCTTTCCATTGCATTGGCGCTGGCTTCCGGCGTTGAGCCTGCCTGCGGTGTCTATACTGCCATTGCTGCCGGGTTCATGGTCTCTCTGCTGGGCGGCAGCCGGGTACAGATCGCCGGTCCCACCGCTGCGTTTGCGACCATCGTTGCCGGTATTGTCGCTGCCCACGGCATGGATGGACTGATCCTTGCGACCATCCTGGCGGGCATTATGCTGATTTTGATGGGCGTTTTTAAACTGGGCTCACTGATCAAGTTTATTCCTCATACCATTACTACCGGCTTTACCGCCGGTATCGCCGTCACGATCTTGATCGGGCAGATCAAGGACTTTTTAGGACTGACCTATGCAGAGGGTATCAAGCCGGTAGAAACTCTGGAAAAGATCCATGCAAACATAGCATCCATCGGCACCTTCAACTGGCAGGCATTGCTGGTAGGAGCCGTCTGCCTGGCGATCTTGATCATCTATCCAAAATTTGAAAAGCGGGTCCCCCCTTCCCTGATCGCCGTTGTCGTGGGTGCGCTGATGGTACGATTCATCCCTGGATTGGACGAGGGTGTCTTTACCATTGGTGAATTATATACCATTCCCACCGGTCTGCCCAAGCTGGCTCTGGGTGGTTTGGATCTTAGTTTTGCCAAGATTTCTGCAGTTCTCCCCAGCGCCTTTACCATTGCTATTCTCGCAGCGATTGAATCGCTGCTCTCCTGCGTGGTGGCAGACAGCATGGTCAATTCCAAGCATAATTCCAACGCAGAGCTGGTCGCTCAAGGCGTCGGCAATATTACATCGGTCCTTTTCGGTGGCATCCCCGCCACCGGCGCCATTGCCCGCACCGCCGCCAACGCAAAAAACGGCGGTAGGACCCCCATTGCAGGTATGGTCCACGCAGTCGTCCTACTCCTGGTCTTGCTGTTTCTTATGCCCTATGCAGCGCTGATCCCTATGCCCGCCATCGCCGCGATCCTCTTTATGGTCGCCTATAACATGAGTGAATGGCGCAAATTTGTACGCACTGTTAAAACGGCGCCCAAAAGCGATACCATTGTTATGATCGTCACCTTTGCCCTGACTGTAATTTTCGATCTGGTCATCGCAATCGAGGTGGGTATGGTGCTGGCTGCCATGTTCTTTATGAAACGAATGAGCGAAGAAACCACTATCACCGGCTGGAAATACATCGAAACTGAGGAGGATGCTTACAGCATCGATCTACGGACAGTTCCCCAGAAAGTACGAGTCTATGAGATCAGCGGTCCCCTATTTTTCGGTGCCGCCGATAAGATCCTCGATATCACCTTTAAGAATGATACCCGTTGCCTCGTCCTGCGGATGAGAGCGGTCCCTGCGCTGGATGCTACCGCCATGAATGCCCTGGAGCAGCTTGGTAAAAAGTGCAAGGAGCGCAAGGTGGAACTGGTGCTTTCCCATGTAAACCATCAGCCTTTAGAGGCAATGAAAAAATCTGGTTTTTATGATGCCATCGGCGCAGAGCGATTCTGTGCCCACATCGATGACGCTCTGGAGTTGGCATCCCAATTAATCGATCGATCTTAAAGGCAAATTTTCCTTGGTATTTTTATAAAAGTTCCTCCAATCCTATGATCGGAGGAACTTTTTATGAAATCCAAAGAAAAAAACGATGTTGTCCCCTACTACTGCACCTTACCGATGCTTCAACCCGACCATAAAACAAAGGAAGGCAAGGTGACGATTCCTCAGGATGATGACATTAAAATTACCCGAGGATGGAGTGAAGATTTAAAACTCTAAAGAAAATGCCCGCAAGCGGGCTTTTTCTTTTTGAAAATTATTCACACTTTTTTCGAAATTCATGTTATAATAGTCCCATTGAATAATGCGGAGGAATTTATTATGGCAAAAAAGACCTATAAAATGTCTAAAATTGAAATGTTCGATACCTTTGTTCCGATCATCGGTGTCTGCTGGGTTCTGGTATTTTCCTATATATCTCTTTTTATCGGTAGCGGGACCTTGGCTCTGATCACTGTCATGCCTGTATTCTTTTTATATGGTTTATACTTGATCGGCAGCGCTGTCTACTGCTACAAGGAATTAGAGATTCTCAGGAAACTGGGGCAGGATTCCTATGAAGTAGAAAAACGATTCAGAAAAAATCCACCCAAGTTAAGCATCGCAAAACTGTCGGTAGCTGCCGGATGTATCATCTCAGGAATTCTCCTTTGCATTTTCTTATAAATCAAAAGCCTCTGCCATGCAGAGGCTTTTGTTTTATAAGAATTGCCGCATTTCAATTGTAAGTTTTTCTTCCATGTTAATCAACCGCTTACAAATATCCTTTGAGACTTCGTCTGCTGCTTTATATTGGTTCAAGTAACGATTAAGCGATTTGACACCCATATTACAACCGTCCGTCATCAGATCCGCAATCGTATGGTCCGATTCATCTACTGCAAGCTTCACGTTGGTCTTAACCCAGGACATCCCCTTTGCCATAGGGTTTGGATTCTTTCCATCATCCTTATATTTATCCAATAGTTCCTGCAATTCCCGATCTAATTTTGCATGCTGATCCTTACAATCATTTAATGCAGATTCCAGTTTATCCGAGTGAACATAGGGTAATACATCTTCTATGGAAGAAACTCCCATTTTTATTCCGGCATCGCACTCACGCAGCAATTTTATAGTATCTTGCTCGATCATAATTAAAACACTCCTTTCGTGTTTTATTATGTATAATTATCTAATAAATATTTACTCTTTCGATAGGCTTACGCCCAGGATGAGGCTGCCGCGCTTTTTTTAAAAAAGAAAAACCGCCCCGATTGGGGCGATTCATCTATGACTCTCATAATTTTTACAGCTTCTATTGATTTTGCCAAACTTATTACGGCAAAAAGATTTTTACCAAGAAATATAATACCGACGGACAAAGCAAACAACCAAGTCCTGTATAAAACGTAGCGGTCATAGCGCCATAAGGCACTAATTCAGGATCAGTTGCCGCAAGACCTGCAGATACTCCGCTTGTAGTTCCCATCAAACCACCAAATACCATAGCCGAGCTCGGCGTTTTAAGGCCTATTTTTTTTGCAAGCATAGGAGTAAGGAGCATTACCGCAATGGACTTAAATACACCTGTTGCAATTGAAATTGCAACAACGGCAGAACTTGCACCAACTGCCGCACCTGTAACAGGTCCCACTATAAAAGTAACAGCGCCTGCTGCAATAGTAGTCACACTGGCGGCATCCCTGTAACCAAATGCAAACGCAACTAAAGCACCAATAATAAATGTAAGCACAACTCCTAAAAAAAGAGAAATAACGCCTATCAAACCGCTTTTTTTGATTTCAGATAATTTTGCACCATAAGCTGTTGATATAATAGCGAAATCACGAAGAGAAGAGCCTCCTAAAACACCGATACCTGCGAACATGGTCACATCTGCCAATCCCTTTGAGCCCCCCGCAATTCTTCCGCCTACGTATGCTAAAATAAGTCCAAAGAAAATAGCTATTGCCGACGCATGTATTCTTCCGCGGGTAACTTTAGTTGAAACAAAGTTGGAAAACATAGCAATAATTCCAACAATCAAGAAGGCCATAACAAATCCATTTTTTACAAACAAGTCAACAATAATATTTAATACTTCTTTCATTATTTTGCCTCCATTTCATTGCTTGCAGTTCCCTTTGAAGTGAACTTATTAAACAAAGGGATAAGGAGCAACATAAGCAATACCACACCCAAACCTAAAACTAATGCAATGATGCCACCACTTAAGGCACTGACAACATTCTGAGATGCCGCCATAGCAATGGTAACCGGAATATACATCTCTTTCCAGAAGATAATTCCTTTGGTGTATTTTTCAGGTAAAACTTTAGTTATCTTAGGCGAATTGGTTATCAATAAAAGTAGAATCATCGCAAAACCAACACCACCAATATCAGAATCAAGACCCGTTAAAAGTCCTAATACATTTCCCACAAATGAGCCTACAAACATACATCCGGCTAACAAAGCCACACCGTAAATCATAAAACTTCTCCTTTTATTTTCACTCAATGTTTATCAAAAAAATTGTTTTATACATTATAACATAGTTTGATTTTATGTCAAGATTTGGATAGTAAAAAACGAACAGGCGACAAGACTAAATAATGTTTGCGACAGTGTTGTAAAACGATGTTGTATCCTGCGGACACAAACAAAAAAATAAAAGCAGGTCCATTGACCTGCTTTTATTTTTGGAGCTGCTAGCCAGATTTGAACTGGCGACCTCATCCTTACCAAGGATGCACTCTACCACCTGAGCTATAGCAGCATTTGGCGACCTGGATGGGGCTCGAACCCACGACCTCTAGCGTGACAGGCTAGCGTTCTAACCAACTGAACTACCAGGCCATTTTTTCGCTTTCTTAAAAGCGCTCCCCTATTATACACAACTCTTTTTCATTTGTAAAGAGATTTTTTGAAAAAATAAAAGATTTTGCAAAAAAGTGTTGACTTTCAGTTTGGAGTGTGTTAATCTATATGAGCAAAAAGAAGTAGAATAGTTTGCTCTGTTCTCACCCTGCGTTCATTATAACAGCAGTGGTCAACATTTAAAGCCGATCCACATCGGTTTACTATGTTATGAAACGAGCAATTATTTTGCTCGTTTTTATTATTTTTTCGGAGGTGTGGAAACATTAACGCGAAAGAAGCAAAAGGATTAAGTATCAACGAGGCAATCCGAGAGAAAGAGATCCGAGTCGTTGACTCAGACGGAAGCCAGCTTGGCATCATGACCCCCGCCGATGCGATGAAGATCGCCGAAGGGAAAGAACTTGATCTGGTAATGATCGCGCCGAAGGCGCAGCCCCCTGTTTGCAAAATTATCGATTTTGGTAAATATTGCTATGAGCAGGCCAAGAAGGAAAAAGAGGCCAGAAAGAACCAGAACATCGTTACGGTCAAGGAGATTCAGCTGACTTTGAAAATTGACACCCATGATATCCAGACCAAGGCATCTCACGCCAACCGCTTTCTGCAGGCTGGTGATAAGGTGAAGGTGGTCGTGAAATTCAAGGGTCGTGAAATGGCTCATACCGAGCTGGGATACGATATTGCAAAGCGTTTCTGTTCCCTGACCGAGGAAAATTGCGTGATCGAAAAGCCCGCCAAGCTGGAAGGGCGTAATATGATCATGGTTTTAGCGCCAAAGAAAGAAAAAAAATAAGGGAGGCAATAATATGGCTAAGGTAAAGACCCATAGCGGTGCAAAAAAGCGTTTCAAGATCACTAAAGGTGGCAAGATCAAGAGAAGCCATGCTTTCAGATCTCACATTCTGAACAAAAAGACCACCAAGCGTAAAAGAGGACTGCGTAAAGAAGCTTATGTTGATGCAACCAACGCTGCTTCTTTGAAGAAGCTGATCCCCTACAAATAATTAAAAGATACGGAGGCTGAAATAAATGGCTAGAATTAAAGGTGCGGTCACTACCCGCAAAAGAAGAAAAAAGATTTTAAAGCTTGCCAAGGGCTACTATGGTGCTAAGAGCAAGCAGTTCAGAACTGCCAATCAGGCGGTTATGCGTTCTCTGACCAACGC
Organism: Eubacteriales bacterium; assembly: GCA_045660845.1. Lineage (GTDB taxonomy): Bacteria > Bacillota > Clostridia > Oscillospirales > QAKW01 > QAKW01. Next base: position 2,851 of record JAZREO010000023.1, on the reverse strand, counting down.
TTACATCGGCAGAAAGCAAAAGAAGAGAGATTTTCGTGCTCTTTGGATCACCAGAATCTCCGCCGCTTGCCGGATGAACGAGATTAACTATTCCCAGTTCATGCACGGTTTGAAGCTTTGCAAGATCAACCTGAACAGAAAGATGCTTGCTGAGATCGCCGTTTCCGATCCCGAGGCTTTCACCGCACTGGTTGCCACTGTTAAAAAGCAGCTGAGCAAGTAAATATTTCAAACAGAGCAGGATCTCTTTCCTGCTCTGTTTTCTTTAATTTATGAAAAAGTATTGCATTTTTAAAAAAATATATTATAATGTTTTTGCGTTATATAATATAAGTAGAAACTTGATTTTTTTGAAAGGCGGGTGCCCGGATTGTGAAAAAAAGAAATAAAATATTCCCGCTTTTGATCTCTCACAATCCGATGGTCGCGGTGATTCTTGGCTTCCTTGCCATCATCCTGATCGGTACTTTTTTGCTCACTCTCCCCATCTCCAATCGGGACGGTGAGTGGCTCTCTCCCCTTTCCGCCCTCTTCACCGCAACCAGCGCTACCTGCGTCACCGGACTGACTGTAGGTGATCCATATACTATGTTTACTTTTTTCGGTCAGATGATCATCCTCTGCATGATCCAGGTGGGAGGCTTAGGCTTTATGAGCCTTGCCATGATCTTAATGATGCTTTTGCGCAAAGCAATCTCCTTTAGCGAAAGAATGTTGCTTTCCTCCTCGCTGGGACTGTCCTCTGCAGGCGGAATCCTTGCCTTTGTTCGGTTGGTCGTAGGCGGTACGTTTTTAATTGAAGGGATTGGAGCATTGCTCCTGAGCTTTTATTTTATTCCTGAATATGGCGTCTTGTCCGGCACTTGGAAATCAGTATTTTTATCTATATCCTCCTTTTGCAACGCCGGATTTGATATTCTCGGCAATGGCGACAGTTTAGCCGCCATTCAGGGCAACGCCTATGTACTGATCGTCCTAATGGTGCTTACCGTTATCGGCGGTCTTGGCTTTATCGTTTGGAAGGACCTGGTCAGCCGTAAGTTATCGATCTATTCCAAGATGGTACTGATTACCAGTAGCATTTTGTTGCTGAGTGGAACCCTCTTTTACCTGATCGCCGAGTGGAATAATCCCCACACCATTGGTAGCATGACCCTTGGCGGAAAACTGCTGAACGCAGCCTTTTCTTCGGTCACTATGCGTACCGTTGGCTTTTCCACTTTTGACATGGCGCAATTCACCGATCCGTCCAAGTTAGTATCCTGCATTTTAATGTTTATCGGCGGCTCCTCCGGTTCTACTGCCGGTGGTATCAAGACGGTAACATTTCTTGTTCTTTTTATTACAGCCTTCCAGGTGGCTGTCGGCAGAAGCAAGATCCAATTCCGCAATCGTTCTATTTCTCAGGACGATATTTATCGTTCCTTTTCCCTTTTCTTTATTGCCTGCGGGATTGTCTTGGTCAGTACACTGCTGGTTAGTCTGCTTACGCCCGGAGCATCATTGATCGATATCTTTTTCACCTGCGTTTCCGGATTCGGTACGGTCGGCTGTGCGGCGTACAATATTACCTCTATGTCCGCCCTTTGCCAGATCATCCTTATAGTTCTGATGTTTATGGGGCGGCTCGGGATCCTCACTATTACCTTGGCGATCATGATCCGGCTCAATCGAAATAAAGATAAACTTTCTTACCCTAAAGCAAATATTCTGATCGGTTAGGAGTATAATGAAGCATGAAAAACAAAACTTTTGCAGTCATCGGCTTGGATCGATTTGGTTCCAACCTGGCGATCAATCTTCAAAAAATGGGCAACGAGGTCATTGGTATTGATGCGGACGCAGAAAAGGTGCGCCGTATTGCCGATCAGATCACCCACGCTGCCATCGGTGATCCCACAGACGAAGATGTACTCCGTACATTGGGTGTCAGAAACGCCGATGTTGCTATCGTTGCATTGACTGAAAACATCCAGTCCGGTGTATTGGTTACTTTGATGCTGAAGGAAATGGGCATGAATAATGTCATCACCGAGTGCACCAGCGAGATCCATGGACGCATCCTCACCAAGGTGGGCGCCGACAAGGTGATCTATCCGGAAAAGGACATGGGCGAGCGGCTGGCGAAAAGCCTGAGCAATACCGATATTATGGACTATATCGATTTATCTGATGAATACTCCATCATGGAGATCCGTGTACCCAAGAGTTGGGCAGGTAAAAGTATGCTGGAGCTGAATGTCCGGGCAAATTATAACATCAATATCATCGCCTGTCGCGGTGCCGACGGATCTCTTAGCATCTCCCCCGACCCTAAAATGCCCTTAATCGCGGAAAACAAACTGATCGTTATCGGTTCCAATGAAAACATCGAACAGGTCATAGAAGCATGACCGAGCGCATTACAAGCCTGCAAAACGAATATATCAAGCAACTCTGCCGACTCCATTCTGCGGCAGGTCGACGAGAAAGCGGACTCTTCCTCGTCGAAGGCTCAAAGCTCTGTAAAGAGGCGCTGCAAAGCGGCTGGGAGATCGAGCGCTGCTTAGTGACTGAAAAAGAGGCGGCTGATCCCATAGTTACCGCACTCAAGGAGAAAACCATCCTGATCGCTGACCATGTTGCAAAGAAACTGAGTACCATGGATACAGCTCCGGGTATTTTTATGGTCTTAAAGCAGCGAGAGAACCCTCTCCCCGCCATGCCGGACTTCATTCTGGCTCTGGATCACCTGGCGGACCCCTCAAACCTGGGTGCCATTCTGCGTTCCGCAGAGGCGTTTGGCACCGGGCTGGTCTATTTGAGCGAGGGCAGCGTGGATCTTTATTCCCCAAAGGTATTGCGAGCTGCA
>JAZREO010000022.1:0-21910 GCA_045660845.1 Eubacteriales bacterium | reverse complement strand
ATCGTCAGCCGTCCCGGTCGTAAGGATGCGGAGCTGTATTCCATCCTTAATGCCAATAATGATGGCGGTATCTATACAGCCTATACTACCGGCAACCGCTTCATGGTCAGTCCCAACTATTCGGAGAGCGCCACCGTCGGCATCTATTCCGATGCAGATTGCACCAAGAAACTCAGCAATTTTCATCTGACGCTGACCGAGCTGACCACGAATGTCTGGGTCAAGGTCACTGCTGAGGACGGCGAGTCCTATACCGTGACCAAGCTGACCATTAAGACATCCAGCCTGGAGGGTGAACCCGGTGCTGCCTATCTACCCATGAACGGCAACGGCATCATCAGCGTTTCCGGTGCTTCGAAGTTTGAAGGTGAGACTGTTACTGTCCAACTGCCCGACAAAACCAGCTTGTATCAGTTTAACGCCAGCGGGCTGAATGGTTATCGCATCCGCCGTGTCTATTCTGATGCGACCATGTCTCTTATGACCTCTGCTGAGCAGACTCTGTCGCTGGATTCCGGTGTGACCAGACTGTATGTGCAGGCAATCAAGGGAGCAGAATCTAAGGTCTTTACAATTGAGATCATATCCAATCAGTATTATACCTTCAAGGATACCCCCACTGCCTGGGCAAAGGCTTATGTTGAAAAGCTGGGCACTTCGGGTCTGGCGATCATGAAGGGTGATAATAACGGCAAGTTCAACGGCGAGAATCATCTCACCCGGTATGAAATGGCGATCATGATGGTTCGGATGACCGGTGCCAATAAGGATCTCTATTCCAAGCTGACCCTGACCTTTATGGATGCGGCGGAGATTCCCGCCTGGGCGGCAGACTATATTAAGGCCGCTTATAAGATGGGCTTGATCGGTGGCTATGGCGTCACCAATGGGGAGGATGAAGTCATCGGCTATGAGTTCCGCGGCGGCAATAATGCAACCCGTAGCGAATTTCTTCGGGTGATGATGAATGCCATTACCGGCGGCGTGGAAGAGTACTACGAGAAAAATAAGGACGCCATCGATAAGCTGGTGGAAAAGAAAAACTTCGCCGATATCGAGAATGTCGCTGAATGGGCGGTTCCCGCAATCTATACTGCCATTGAAAAGGGTGTTGTGAAGGGCGATGCGGAGAAAAAGATCAATGCCAACGATCTGATCACCCGCAACGAGGTCGCCACGATTCTTGGGCGACACCTGAACGGTATGCAATAAAAACATTAAAAATCTCCGGTGCAGTTGCACCGGAGATTTTTTTGCTTGCATAGCAACGATAAATTTGCTATTATATGGTGAGAAAGGAAGTGTGAGACCCATGAGAGCCACGAGCGTGCTCGCCATTTTAATCAGTTTGCTGGTACTGAGTTCCGGCTGTAAAAAGCCGGATGCGGAACCGCTCTGTTCGGTCTATGATGCCGCTCCCGCAAGCTCCGGAAGTCAGGTCAATATAGGCGGCGTATCAGCGGAAATCTATAAGACCGGCGAGATGCAATATATCAAGGGTGCGGACCTGGCGGCGGCGCTTGGGGGCAGCATTGAGATCTTTAAGGGAGTGGAAGATCATCAGGCGGTGATCACCACCGAGAGTGCTACCTATTCCTTTACCACCTATGAAGGGGAGCAGAACACCTCAGAGATCTACTCTTTTAAAAATTGTCTTTTCGACGGAACCGATTGGTATTGTCCCCGGGAGGCGATCCTAACCTACCTGGAATTGCATGAGTTGGAGGATGCGGAGCAAAAGGTCACCTATTATACCGCCTATCCCCAGGCAAGGGATATTCCGGCGGGAGTGGAGATTCCGGTTCTGATGTATCACGCAGTCAGCGATAACCGCTGGGGCATCGATTCACTGTTTGTTTCCCCCTCAGCTATGGAGGAGCAACTGCGGTACCTTACTGAAAACGGCTATACTCCCATTTGGTTTGAGGACCTTGCCAATGTGAATCGGATCGAAAAGCCTATCATCCTTACCTTTGACGACGGTTACGGCGATAATTATACCGAACTTCTTCCTTTGTTAAAAAAATATAATGTCAAAGCAACCGTCTTTATGATCACCGGCAGTATTGGAAAGACTCATTATCTTACCGCAGAGCAGCTGGGGGAAATGTCCCAAAGCGGGCTGATCTCAGTCCAGAGCCATACGGTCACCCATGAATTCTTAAGCACCCGCTCCGCCGCCCAGCTGGAAGAGGAGCTGGTGCAGTCTAAGCTGACGCTGACGCGGATCACCGGTAAGGAGCCCTTTGTGCTCTGCTATCCCACCGGAAAGTATTCCGATGTATCCCTTGCCGCTACGGCTGAACACTATCAATTTGGGCTTTTGATGTCCGGCAAGACCTATGTGACCGGCGAGGATCCTTTGAAGATCTGCCGCAAGTATATCTCCCGAAGTACCTCGCTGGAGGAATTTATAGCAATGATCGAATAACCCCGGGTCAGCCCGGGGTCTTTTTTTTGAAATAAAAGTCGGTCCCTTGGAATACCTGGTTTCCCATCGCGATGAGACCTATCAGATTGGGAACTGCCATCAGTGCGCAGAAGATGTCGGCAAGGCTCCAGACCGCGTCGGCGGTCATGAAACTTCCAATGAAAAGGACCCCCAGAAAGGCGACCCGGAACCACCGCACGCAGCTGCCGTGGCAAGGGAAGAGATAGCGCAGGCTTTGCTCGCCATAAAAGCTCCAGCCGATGATGGAGGCGAAGCCGAAAAAGAACAGGCAGAGCATGTATAAAAAGGAAAGCAGCCCGTTCGACAGCGGCAACTGACGAAGGGCATAGAGGGTGATGCCGGCGCCGTTTAATTCCGGCATCCGCCAGGCGTCGGTCACCACTACTGCGTAGCCGGTGAGGGTACACATAACTACGGTATCTAAAAAGGGACCCAGCATCGAGATCAAACCCTGGCGCACTGGGCTGTCGGTCTGCGCCGCGGCAGCAGCGATGGGATCAGAGCCCATCCCCGCTTCGTTGGAAAAAATGCCCCGTCCCAGACCGTACCGCATGGCTTTCTGAAAGGTAATGCCCGCCGCCGCACCCAGCGCCGCGCGGGGTGCAAAGGCAGAATGGAGGATGATGGCAGTAGCCTGAGGTAATTTATGGAGATTAAGAAGCAGTAGCCAAAGGGTCAAAAGGACATAAAGAACCGCCATAAAGGGCACCAGCAGGGTAGAAACGGAGGCGATCCGTCGGATACCGCCGGCAAGCACCAGCCCCACTAAAAGGGTAGTGACCGACCCGGCGATCAGCGCCGGCCATGAGATGGAAGTACCGCCGAGGGTAAAGGCAATACTTCCGCCGTCTGGGGTGAAAAAGTCCTCCGCAGCCATGACGATGCCGTTGATCTGGGAGGTGGTGCCCATGCTGATCAGGCAGGTGATAACGCAGGCGCCGGCGAAGATCCGCGCCAGCAAGGGGCGCTGCAGCCCCAATTCCAAGTAAAGAAAGGGTCCCCCTAAAAACTGTCCGTTCCGCCCTCGGCGGCGGTACTGCACCGCCAAGTACCCTTCTGCATATTTGGTCGCCATCCCAAAAAACGCCGCCAACTGCATCCAGAATAGGGCGCCGGGACCGCCGGCGGTGATGGCAGTGGCAACGCCGATGATGTTGCCGGTGCCTAAGGTGGCAGCAAGGGAGGTGCAGAGGGCGGAAAACCCCGAAACATCCCCCTCTGCGCCGGGCTGCCCTCTGAGCGCCGCCCGGAACGCCCGCCGAAGTTTGGTAACCGAAAGCCACCGGGTACCAAATGTAAGGTAGATCCCTGTCCCCAGGATCAGCGCCAGCATCCAGGGTCCCCATAATAATGATGCGATCTTTTCCAGTATCTGCATAGTTGTCCCTTTCAAAAAAATAAAGGATGCGCATGATTTCATGCACATCCTTTATACCAACTGTAATATTTTTATTTAAATATACAAACCGCCATTGGGCGCGAGGACCTGCCCGGTGATCTGCTCCTGCTCCGCTAAAAAGAGGACGCATTTTGCCACATCCAGACCGGAGCATAATTTCCCGGTGGGGATCATCTCCCTGAGGGCTTCCCAGTCCAGTCCCTGGAGCATCTTGCTTTCCACGCAGCCGGGGGCAACGCAATTTACAGTGATGCCGGAGGGCGCCAGTTCCTTTGCCAGGGCTTTGGTAAAACCGATCAGACCCGCCTTGGCGGCAGAATAGGCGACCTCGCAGGAGCCACCGGTTTGACCCCAGACCGAAGAGATATTGACAATGGCGCCGCTTTTTACATTCAGCATCTGCGGCAAGATCAATCGGGTCAGCGCCATATGGGAGAGGAGATTGGTCTGCAAGACTTCGGCGAGGGACTCCTCGGTCTCCTCGGTAAAGGCGGCATAGTGCGCCGCGCCAAAGTTATTGACCAAAAGGTCCACCCGTCCACACTCCGCCGCCAGTGCCTGGCGGACATCCCTTTGGGTCAGGTCGCCGGAAAAGAGCCGGACTGTCCCGCCCAATTTTTCCAGATCTTCTTTTAGATCGGCGGCGGCGCTATGGTTGGTATGGTAAGCGAGGAGAACCTCCCAGCCCTGACGCACCCCTAAGTAGGCAGTCATACTGCCGATGGCACCGCTTCCGCCGGTGATGAGCATTTTTTTCATAAAATCACTTCCCTTTATTCTTATTCTAACTGAAATTAAAATAGAAGACAAGATTTAATTGAAAAAACGGAAAAAATCGTGTATATTAAAGGTAAGAAGTTTTGAGGAGGTGCACGATGATTCCTGTTACTGCTTTGCCCGGTGTCGGGAAGACACGGGCAGCTCTTTTGAAAAAATTAGGAATTTATTCGCTGGAGGATCTGCTGACGCTGTATCCCCATCGCTACGAGGATCGTTCGATGGTCATTCCTATCGAAGAAATGACCATGCACATGGGCGAAACAGTCAGTATCATTGCGGCGGCGGTGGAGCCGCCGAAGACGCGCCGCATCTATGGGGGACGCACCATGACCACCGTATTGGTGGGTGATAAGACCGGGATGCTGACTGTCACCTTCTTCAATAATCCCTATATCAAAGATAAATTGCAGGAGGGGCGGGTCTTTAATTTTTACGGTAAGCCCGACCCTAAAATGTTGATGAATATGGTGGCGCCCCAGGTGGAAGAATTAAAGCAGGGGCAGGTGCCGGGCGTCTATCCCATCTATCCCTTGACCGCCGGGCTCAATCAGCCTCAGCTTCGCCGCTGGGTCAAGGCGGCATACGAAAAGGCGGCGGAGACATGGACTGACCCGCTGCCGGAAAAGCTGCGGGAAAAATATCAGCTGGCAAGCCTACCGGATGCCCTTCGGGCAGTACATTTCCCCAAAAGCCAGCAGGATGTGGTCTGGGGACGGCGGCGGCTGATCTTTGAGGAACTGCTCTATTTTCAATTGGGGCTGAACCTTTATTCCGGTCGGGAAAAGGACCGGAACCAATTCCCTGTCGGAAAGCAGCAAAAAGACTTTTTGGCGCTGCAGCCCTTTACCCCCACTCCTTCCCAGCAGCAGGCTGTCCGGGAGATCTTAGAGGATATGCGGGGCGACTTCGCCATGAACCGGCTGCTGCAGGGAGATGTGGGCAGTGGCAAGACCTATGTGGCAGGAGAGGCGGCATTTGCGGCGCTCTCCGCCGGTTATCAGGCGGCGATCATGGCGCCAACAGAAATTTTGGCACGTCAGCACGCGGAATATTTCCGCCCGCTTTTTGAAAAGTTGGGTTATAGCACCGGGCTTTTGGTAGGTTCTATGACCGCCAAAGAGAAAAAAGAGATGTATGCCGCATTGGAGAGCGGTTCCATCCGGCTGGTGGTGGGGACCCATGCCCTTTTGCAGGAAAAAGTACAGTTTGAAAATTTGGGTCTGGTCATCGCCGATGAACAGCATCGGTTCGGTGTTCGCCAGCGTGCCGCTCTGGCGGCAAAGGGCAAAAAGCCCCATGTACTGGTCATGTCCGCGACTCCCATTCCTCGAACGATGGCGCTGATGGTGTGGGGCGACTTGGATCTCTCTGTGCTGGAGGGCTTGCCCGCCGGGCGCAAGGAGATCAAGACCTACTTAGTTGGCTCTGCTCATAATAGACGGCTGCAGGGCTTTATGGACCAGCAGATCGCCCAGGGTGGTCAGATCTATATCGTCTGTCCGCTGGTGGAGGAAAACGAGGAGTCCGACCTGAAAAGTGCCGAAGCGCCTTTTGCCGAGTTGCAAAAAAAATACGGTGACTGCGCCGACATGATCCATGGCAAAATGAAGGCCTCTTTAAAGGATGCCGCCATGGCAAAATTTGTGGCGGGTGAGACCAAAATTTTGGTCTCCACCACCGTCATTGAGGTAGGCATCAATGTCCCGGCGGCGACGCTGATGATCTTAATGAATGCTGAGCGGTTCGGACTTTCCCAGCTGCACCAGCTTCGCGGACGGGTCGGGCGCGGTGAGCGGCAATCCTACTGCATTTTGGTCAGCGACCATCAAGGGGAGCGAACCCGGGAGCGGCTGGAATATTTCTGCTCCACTACCGATGGCTTCGCCATCTCCGAAAAGGATCTGGAATTGCGGGGCCCCGGTGATTTCTTCGGCAATATGCAGCATGGTCTCCCCAAAATGCAGATCGCCGACTGCTCCACCGACCTGGAGCTGCTGACCCTCTCCAACCGCTGCGCCAAAAGATTGCTGCAGTTTGATCCGGAACTGCAGGCGGACTATAACCAAGGGATCCGCCAAAAAGTCAAAGCGCTTTTTGAATCGGAGGAAACCATCTTTAATTGACAAATTTTACATGAATTTTTCATTTCTTTTCGCCCAAAATACTTATTGTAAAGCAAAGGAACGCTTTATAAATCTTACAAGGAGGTGTAAATGAAATGGACAATTCTATCAAGAGCAATGCTAAGGCTGGTCTGGATAAGATGAAGTTTGAGGTCGCCCGTGAGATCGGTGTGGATCTGAAGCAGGGCTATAATGGTGATTTGACTTCCGCTCAGGCCGGTCATATCGGCGGCCAGATGACCAAGAAGTTGGTTGAGAAGGCAGAGCAGAGCCTGTAAAAAGCACCGTATATCAGTGCAGACCGAAAAAACAAAAATATTTTTTAATAAACTGATTTATCGTTTCTTCGAAAAAAATCATAATGTATAAAAGCGACCCATTAGGGTCGCTTTTATATTTTTATTCGAAATAAACGACTTGGAAAAGGTAATCGCCCAGTCCCAGCTGCTCTAAGAGCAAAATGGCGAGGAACGGAATGATCACCACTGCCGGCAAAAAGATCCACCAATGAAATGGATGGGGCTTGACCGTCTTTTTATATTCCATCTGCTCCTCGATGGAAAGATCGGCAAACATTTCTGCCCGAATGGTGCGGATCGCCGGGCTTAGCCCGCGGAATCCCTCCAGCTCATCCTCATGGGCGACCTTCAGCTCATGCTGCAGGACCGATATAAAGATCAGCCCGATCACCGTTGCTACAGGGAAAGCCCATTGCCAATAGAGGAGCGCAAAAATGCAAAAATTCAGCAGGATAGGCCAGACCGTATTGGTGATCAGCGAAAGGGTGCCCCGGCGAACGGACCGGTTCCATTTTTTAAAAAAATATTCAAAAATACAATAAGCGACCAGCAGTCCGATTGCGGGGGGAAGAAGCTTGCCCACCGTCAGGGGATCCATCCAGGGCAGGATGGTATAGGTCAAGGGTTCTGAAACCAAACGATCATCTCCTATATTCTAATGAACATAGTATACCATTCTTGGAAAAGAAAAGCAATGATTATGGTCATTCTTCATTCTTTAAATGTTTCAAAGATCGGCGATGCCTGATATTTGAGGGAAAGATTTTCCCCCTCCACCGAGCGGACAGTCCAGAAAAAGACCGGCGGACGGTACAGCGCCCGGCAAAGCCGGAAGGAAGGATTACGATGGTCGCAGAACTGATAGGCGATAAAGTCCGGGCGGGAGAGGGCGTTAACCAGCAGGTTTTTCAGCAAAAAATTAATGAACGGGGAGACGGTGCTCTCCTTGCGGACATTGCCCGCCAGTTGACCTCGCGGGATGTGCTTGGCGTTGCGGCGGAACCAGAGCAGCGCCCTCGGCTCAAAGGATTCGATGCAGTAAGGTCCGTCATAGTTCTCCAGGGCATCGGCGACTGCCGCGCCCAGGGCATTCCAATTTCCGCCGACGACCTTCAATTCGATAAGCAGCGGCACCTTACCTTTGATGAGGGCAAAAACATCCTCCAAAAGGGGCAGTTTTTCTTCCGTCCCTTCCAGCCGCAGATCCCGAAGCTCCGACCAGTCGGTCTTTTCGATCATCAAGTCTGCTCCGCAGGTGCGCCGGAGGATGTCGTCATGCTCCACCACTAATTTTCCATCTTTTGAAAGGTGGACATCCAGCTCGATGCCGTAACCGCTGTCCCGCGCCAGCCGGAAGGCGAGCAGGGAATTTTCCGGCACGCCTTTTTTAATGTCGTGCAGACCCCGGTGGGCATAGCGGTATTTTTTTAACTCTCGGAGCGCCGCAGGGCGGCGGAGCCGGGGTTTGATCATATAAAGCCAGAGCAGAAGCAGTCCGGCAATGATAATCAGAATGGCAATCATATTAGTCCTCGGTATCGAAAATTTCCAGAGCATCCTGGGGTGCATTGGGGCGGTTGTCGCCATGCTTGACGAAAAGCATGGTGATAAACGCCAGCACCGAAAAGACCAGGGCGTAGGGGAACATCACCCGGTAGCCCCAAGGCAGATAGGCAAAGAGGTAGCCGGAGAGGATGGGGGTGAGGATCTGGGCAGACATGGAAAAGGTATAGTAGAGCCCGGTGTATTTGCCCACATCACTGCCCTTACTCATCTCCACCACCATAGGATAGGAGTTGACGTTGATGGCAGCCCAGCCAATGCCAATGACCGCCATGATGACATACGCCATTATGCTGTAGTGCGGCATGATGAAGCCGGCGAGAAACGCAATGGCGAGCAGCGCCACGCCGCCCAAGATCACCTTTTTGCGCCCCACCTTGGCAGAGATCTGACCCACCGGGATATAGGCTGCGGTGGCGACCAGCATGGCGATGATCATCATCGTCGCACCGGCACTCTGGCTCTTGCCCCAGACCTCCTGGACATACCGGGAGTAGGCGGTGTTGACAGCATTATACGCCATAAACCAAAGAGAAACAGACAGGAGAATAAAGATCAGGCTCCGCTTGACCGGCTTTGGCATGGGTTTCTTTTCGCCGGCGGGAGTTTCTTCTATCGGTTCGGGGGGCATCTGCGCTACCAATTTGTTTTCATGGACCGTCAGCCCCAGAATGACGGCGCAGGCAACCATGATACCGGCGACGATGGGGAAGACGATGGAATAGTTTTTCAGCGACTGGTCGGTAATGAGGGCGGCGATGATGAGGTAGGTCAGGATACCGCCCAGGGCACCCATCAGGTTGATGACCGCGTTGCCCTTACTGCGCAGGGGCTTGGGGGTGACATCCGGCATCAGCGCCACTGCCGGGGAGCGGTAGGAGCTCATGACGATCAGCAGCACGCCCAGCACGATCATGAAAAAGAGAAGATTTTTCGAATCGTTGGCAATGGGAACCAGCAGCATGAGCGCTGCCGCCAGGCAGGAGCCGACGATGATAAAGGGCTTGCGTCTGCCGAACCGCGTATGGACCCGGTCAGAAAGGGTGCCGAATAGGGGCAGTAAAAAGACTGCCAGTACATTATCGATCGCCATGATATAGCCGCTGACATCGTCAGTGACCTTAAAGGTCTCCTTCAGCATTAGGGGGACAGCGTTGTCGTAAAGCTGGTTGAAGGCGGAGATCGCCATAAATGCCAGCCCCACCAGGAAGGTGCGTTTGTAATTTAACTTCATATGGGCTCCTTTACTTTTAAAGTCCTTATTTTATTTTAAAGGAATCCGAATTTATTGTCAACTAAAGCTTTATGGCAGGAGCTGGAAAAAGAAGTTCAGAGGTGATAGGTTCTTCCGGAAGAGCGCCTGCCATGATCTGCTCTGCCACCCGGCTGCCGATCTCCTTTTCAATGAGTCGGTGGACCGAGCGGGCGCCGTACCGCCGGTCACGACCCCGAGCGGCGGCCTCTTTTGCCACCTCCTCATGAAACCGGATACGGTGCCCCTGGCGCGCCAGACGGCGTTCCAATTCTTTTAATTGCAGGGCGGCGATCTGCTCCAGCGCCGGTAGCTCCAGCGGCTGAAAGACCACGATCTCGTCCAGCCGGTTGACGAATTCCGGTCTGAAATTTTTGGTCACCGCCCGGCGAACGGACTTACTCAGATCGGTGGTGCTGCTTTCTCCGAAGCCCAGTGGCTCCTCCTGCAGGGAGGAGGTGCCCAGGTTGGAGGTGAGGATGATGATGGTATTGCGAAAATCGGCAGTCTTGCCCTGTCCGTCGGTCAGCCGCCCTTCGTCCAGCACTGCCAATAAAAGGTTGAGAACATCCGGGTGTGGCTTTTCGATCTCGTCGAAAAGGACGATGGAGTAGGGGCGGGTCCGCACCCGGCTAACTAAGCCTCCGCCTTGGTCAAAACCAATATAGCCCGGGGGTGAGCCGATCAGTCGTGAGACGGAATGAGGTTCCATATATTCGCCCATGTCGTACCGGAGGAGGGCGTCCTCCTTGCCGAAAAGTTCTTTTGCCAAAAGACGCGCCAGGCGGGTCTTTCCCACCCCGGTAGGACCGCAGAAAAGAAGGGCGCAGGCGGGCTTGCCCGGGTCAGATACGCCGGTCTTGCTTCGCAAAAGAGCAGAGCAGAGGGTATGCACCGCCTCCTGCTGTCCGATCAACCGTCCGGACAACCGCTCCTCCAACCCCCGGTAGAGTGCGTTTCCTTCCGGATCGTCCTCCTTGAGGGGGATGCCGGTCTTTTCTCCTACCAATGCTGCTAAGTCCGCAGCGGTCACCTCGCCGGGAATACGACTTTCTCCCCGCTGGCGCAGAATCTTTAATTGATCGATCTCGTCTCGTAGCTGCAGAGCGGCGGAAAATTGTTTGGTTTTCAGCATCCGATCCAGATCTGCCTGTTTTTTAAGAATACGAGAGCGATGGTCCCGGGCGCCGGCAGAGTAGCTGCGAAGCTGTTCCCGGGCGCCCGCCTCGTCCAAAAGGTCGATGGCTTTATCCGGAAGGAACCGATCCCCCATATACCGTTGAGAAAGACGGATGGCAGCGGTGAGTGTATCGTCGGAAAGACGGATGGAGTGATGCTCCTCTAAGGCGGGGCGCAGCCCCTTGAGGATCTCCAAGGTCTGTTCCTCGGTAGGCTCCTCCACCAGAATGGGAGCGAACCGACGCTCTAAAGCACCGTCCTTTTCGATGTGCTTGCGGTACTCCTCTAAAGTGGTGGCACCGATGACCTTGATCCGTCCCCGGGCAAGGGCAGGCTTTAAGATGTTGGCGGCATCGATGGCACCCTCCGCGGCGCCGGCGCCTACTAAAATGTGCATTTCATCGATAAAAAGCACCATGTTGGGGTCCTTTTCCGCCTCGTCGATAAGGGCGCGCAGCCGCTCCTCAAATTCACCCCGGTACTTGGTGCCGGCGATCATGGCAGTAAGATCCAGCATCTGGATCTGCACCTCCCGGAGGGCGGCAGGGACCTGACCCAGCATGATCCGCTGCGCCAGCCCCTCCACAATGACCGTCTTTCCTACCCCCGGTTCCCCAATCAGGCAGGGGTTATTTTTGTTCTGACGAACCAGCACGCTCATCACTGCCTCTAATTCCTTTTCCCGCCCGATAAGCGGGTGGGTCTTACCCAGCGCCCCCTCCTTGGTCAGGTTGACAGCAAACTTGCTCATATTCTTGCCGGGACGGTTTTTGTTCTTTTCCGATTGCAGGGGCAGGTCGGTCATTCCCATCCGTTCTTGCAGGTTATGCGCCAGTTTTTTAGGGTCGCTGCCCAGCTCGGTCAGTAGCCGCCACGCCACCGCCTCCGGTGTTTCGCAGAGTGCCATCAGGAGATGATCTGTTCCGACCACCGAAAAGCCGTGGCGGTGGGCGATTTCCCCGGCACGAGTAATGATCTGCTCCAGCCGTGGGGTCATGTCATTGATGGAAAGCAGGGTAGGGGAACCGGTGCCGATCAGCTGCTCCAGTTTTTTGCGGACCTTATCGGGGGTCACCCCCTTGGAGACCAGCAACCGGGATGCAACTCCTTCCGTTTCCTTTAAAAGACCCAGTAGCAGATGCTCACTTCCCAAATAGGTATGTCCCAGTTCCTCCGCTAAGTTCAGGCTGCGCTCTAAGGCATGGGCAGCCAATTTTGAAAATCGTTCGATGATACTCACGCTCCTTTGTTCCTATTCTTGACAGAGTGCGTCGTTTTCATTATATGATTGAAAATTTTTTCCTATTATGATATTATTGCGGGGAAGGAAGTGAAATGATGATTCATATTGTACTTGTGGAGCCGGAGATCCCGCAGAACACCGGCAACATCTCCCGTACCTGCGCCGCAACAGGCTGTGCCCTGCATCTTATTGAGCCGCTGGGCTTTCAGATCGATGAAAAAGCCGTCCGCCGAGCGGGACTGGATTATTGGCAGTATCTGAAGCTGACCACCTATAAGAATTATGAGGAATTTGAAGCAGCTACCGCGGGCAAGGGGCGGAAGTATTACTGCACCACCAAGGGGAAAAACACCTATAGTGAAATAGACTATGATACCGAGGAAGATCTTTACTTCATCTTCGGCAAGGAAACAAAGGGTCTGCCGGAGCGGATCTTAAAGCAGCATCCGGGGGAATGTATCCGTATCCCCATGATCGACGAGGCGCGGAGTCTGAACCTCTCTAATTCGGTGGCGATCATCGCCTATGAAGCCCTGCGTCAGCAGGATTTCGGCGCCTTGAAAAGAGAGGGCGAATTGACCGGCAGAATAGATTAAAAGAAAAATGCCATACTCATTTTGGGAGGTATGGCATATGTTTACATTGTTGCTGATCGCGCAAGCCTGCTCGCTGACCGGCGGATATGTTCAGACGCTGGTGCTCTCCTGGGTGGCGGCAGACTTGGGCGGCGGGCTGTATAGCCTCTCTGCTTATATGATCGCTTGCTATCTGCCGGTGGCAGTGCTTTCCTACCCCTTTGGGCGCTGGCTGGATCAGCGTCCCCAAAAGGGTTGGCTCATCGCCAGCGAATCGGTGCTGGCTGGACTTTCGCTGATCTTGTGGCTGGTGGCGGCGCGGGACGGGCTGACCTTTCCGTTTTTGCTGGGCTTCGGCGCAGTATGGGGGGTGGTCCGAGCCTTTCAGACGCCTATCTATCAAAGCCTGCCCCGGCGGCTGAGTAAGGATCTCTCCAAGGGCACTGCCCTTTTGACGGTGGTCACCTATACCGCCCGGGGAACGGGACCGGTCATCGGCGGGCTGCTTTTTGCCAAGTGGGGCGCAGCGGTTCCGTTCTTTACCAATTTTTGTTCCTTTATCCCTTCGATCCTTTTACTTTGCTTTTTAAAGATCCCTCAGCCTCAGGACTGCCGCAAGACCAAGGTGAACCGTTGGCTGCCCCGGCTGCTGCGGATCTTTTTAGTCTCCTTTTTGGGGGTCAATTATAATGTGACCTTTGTGTCGCTGGTCAAGGATGCGGGGTTGGGCAGCGCATCCTACGGCACTGCCCTGGGGTTGCTGGGCGTCGGTGCACTACTGGGCTTTTTTATTAAAACAAAAATAAAAAAGCAGCCGCCCCCGGCGGTCTTTCTGCCGGGGATGGGGCTTTTGAATATCGCTCTGGCGTTTCTGCCGGGCATTTGGTGGCGAGGCGGATGCATCCTTCTTTACGGAGCCTTGGATTTCTGGTTCTTCGCCACTTCGGTTTATCAACTTTCCCAAAGGGCAAAGGCAGAGGAGATCACCTCGGTTATGGGACTTTATACAGTGGTCACTGTTGGCGCCATGCCGGTGGGGGCGCTCTTCTGGAGCTTTGTTTCCCGGGCGCTGGGTCTGACTGCAGCGCTCTGCACCCTGGGCGGCGGTCTTTTATTGATAAGTATACTTCTATTGACGGAAAGGATGAACGTAGATGGAGAAGGTAATGAAGATCTTTGAGGCGCTGGCTGCCATTCCCCATGGATCCGGTAACACGAAGGGGATCAGCGATTATTGCGTAGATTATGCCAAGAGCCGCGGCTTTACAGTGCAGCAGGACGGACTGAACAATGTTGTGATCCAGGTTCCGGCGACACCGGGCTATGAGGAGCACCCGACGGTGGTGCTCCAGGGGCATCTGGATATGGTCTGCGAAAAGACGCCGGAGAGCGCCCACGATTTTGAAAAGGACGGTCTGCAGCTCCGCCGTGACGGCGATTGGCTGACCGCCACCGATACTACCCTGGGTGGGGACGATGGCATCGCCATCGCCTATGCCCTGGCGCTGCTGGAGGAGGAGACCCCGCACCCTGCCCTGGAATTGTTTTTTACTGTGGACGAGGAGACCGGCATGGACGGCGCCTTAGGGTTTGATCCTGAATGGATCACCGGGCGCCGACTATTGAATTTGGACTCGGAGGAGGAAGGACAGTTGATCGTTTCTTCTGCCGGAGGACGGAATGTGACCGGGCGGTTGCTCCTTCAATGGGAGGACTGCGATAGCGCTGTCTATGAGATCAAGGTGGACGGCCTGCAGGGTGGGCATAGCGGTGTGGAGATCCATCAAGGTCGCGCCAACGCCAATATGATCTTAGGCAAAATTCTTTCCGGTCTGCCTTGCCGCTTAATTCGGGTGGACGGCGGGCAGAAGCCCAATGTTATCCCCGCCAACGCCACCGCACTGGTGGCAATGGCGGAGCCGGTGGACAGCAAGGGTCTGACAGAACTCTTCCGCCGGGAGTATGGGGACCGAGAACCGGGAC
Source organism: Eubacteriales bacterium (assembly GCA_045660845.1). Lineage (GTDB taxonomy): Bacteria > Bacillota > Clostridia > Oscillospirales > QAKW01 > QAKW01. The sequence continues at coordinate 7,062 of JAZREO010000022.1, read as the reverse complement.
TGACGGTTACCGTTACCACTGCTACTGCAGATAAAATGCTGCAAAAGGACTGCTCTGACCGCGCCATTGCCCTTTTGGCAGGCTTGCCGGACGGGGTACAGAAGTGGAGCGAGGAGATTGAGGGGCTGGTGGAAACCTCCTTGAACTGCGGCATTGTCAAGACAGGGGAGGAGTTCTTGACGGTACTGACCTCCCTTCGGAGCATGAAAAACGCCGAGCGGGACGCCCTCACTGAAAAGGTGAAGGCGCTGATGGAGCGCCAGGGCGCTATCGTTGAGATCGAGTCGGGCTATCCGGCATGGGAATACCGGGCAGACTCCCCGCTCCAAAAGACGGTTTGCGACTGTTATAAGAGCCTTTATCAAAAGGAGATGGCGGTCGTCGCCATTCATGCCGGTCTGGAGTGCGGACTGCTCAGTCTGAAATTGCCCGGACTGGACTGCGTTTCTATGGGTCCCGATATGCAGGAGATCCATACCCCAAGGGAGCGGCTATCTGTATCATCCGCTCAGCGAACATGGACGCTATTGAAAGAAATTTTGAAGGCATTATAAAAAATGGCTCTGTGCTTTTGCACAGAGCCATTTTTTAATTGGATAAAACTTTTTTCAGTACAAACTCCAAGGGATAAAAAAGCAGCGCAGTCAGGATGATATTCCCGATGCAATGAGGGATGTCAAAGGGGATCCCGCTAATGATGTAGCCGATTCCGGCGCCCCAGCCGCCTGTAAGAAAATAGGGGACGGAGCACAGGGTGCCATACAGCAGTCCGTATAGACCGGCGACAATGGTCCAAAGAATCGGGTGACTCCACTGGCGCAGGGCTAATACGATCAGTACTAAAATGGGCCAAACATACAGATAGTTGAACCACCATAGCCCAAATCCGTAGATCAGCCCCTCCGCCAACACAAAGACCGCCACCGAAAGGAGGGCTTTTCTCCCTAAATGCAGGGTGGCCAAAATGATCAGCAGGGTGACCAGCTCGATATTGGGCAGCCCCGCAAGGGCGACCTGCAGAGCGATCATCAGCGCCGCAAAGACCGCCAGGGCGGTCAGCTCCCGGAGCTTAATTATAGGTTGCTTCATAGTGCTCCCCGTCGGCGATGGGCTGATCGTTCATTCCAACGGTCAGGGAAACGCCGTCCTTACTGATGCACCACCAGGACTCATCCTTGCTCCAGTCGGCAGTGACGCCGTCGATGGTGGTATACATCCCATCCTCCGCATAGGTCACAAGCCCTTCCTCTACCAAAGCGTTCGCTAAGTATTCCGCATCGGTCTTTATTGCGTACTCTTTGGAGGTGCCGTCCTGCAAGATCACCTCGAATGTCAATGCTTTGCTTCCTTCTTCAGGCTTGGCAGAACAGCCTTTCCAAAGAAACACAGCACCAACCAACAGTGCTACCAAAACGATTGCGCTGATCACGATCAGCCATTTTTGTTTCTTCATGGTTTTCTCCTTTTAAATTATTGAAACTGACCTGAGCAGCGCGGCGCTTTGACCCTTTCTTTTTCTGCCTGAAAGAAAAAGGAAAAAACGGCCATCCATCGTGGCGGCTGGTCCGATCCTCCGACGCCAAGTCTTTCGGCTGAGGGCTCAGGCGGATGGTTCGCCTTCCCACATCATTTGATGCAGTGGCTTTTTGAGCCATCCTTGCCCATCACGACGACGGGATCGCTGGGGAATTGCACCCCATTCCTTGTTCGTCGGAGTTGTCTCTACCCTATGATAGCAGGGAAATCCAGGGAAAGCAAGGAAAAGTTCTTGCTATTGAGATAAAAATATGGTTAAATAATAATGAATACAGTAAGAGAAAGGGGATACAGATGAAACGGTTGATTTGCTTGATGCTGGCAGTGCTTCTGGTGGCTTTGATGATCCCCTCGGCGGTGGCTGAGGAGGATGTCGTCCTGCGCCTGGAGGGAGCCACCGGCAATGTGGGCGATACCGTCACCGTGGCAGTCAAGGTGGAAAATGCCCCGGAGTGTGTCTCTTTTGAATTTAGAGTTTCTTATGATGCCAATGTATTGAAGTTTGAGAGCGGTCAGATGGGCGAGGATCTGATCTTCGGAGGAACTTCCGGTGGGGACGTCTGGGATAGTATCTATGGCGGGCAGACGGTAGTTCAATCGGACGGCTATACCTTGGGAGGTACAAGAGAAGATCCGGATGTGTTCTATAGCGGAGATGCGACGCTCTTTTCAATGACCTTCAAGATCATTAGCGAGACCCCGGAGGACTTTGGTTCTCTGCTGGAGTTTCAGCAGATCCATCTGGGGAAAGCGAATGCGCAAGACGCTGAGACGGTCACTCCCGACCTGATAGTAGAAGACCGGGTCTTTGTGGGGGATGATTTAGGGCGAACCCTCTCTACCGCCCATGCGGTGCGGATCATGCAGCATTTGATCGATCTGGAAGTGGATGTGGATACAGAGATCCTGGACCAGACCGGCGATGAAGATCTGACCATTGCCGACGCAGTGGCGGTGCTTCGGGCGTTAAACGGAACTTAAAAATGTGTTGCCTTTGGCAACACATTTTTTCTTGCATTATGAATGGTTCTATTATATAATTACTATATATAAGTATCTTATAAAAGGAGAACATTAAAATGGCAGATAAAAAGGACGCATTAGCCAAAGCGCTGGAGCAGATCGAAAAGCAGTTCGGCGCCGGCGCGGTGATGAAATTAGGGGATAATACCCATATGAATGTGGGCGTCATCCCCACCGGCTCTTTGCAGCTGGATCTGGCGCTGGGCATCGGCGGTGTTCCCAAGGGTCGTATCGTGGAGATCTACGGACCGGAGTCCTCCGGTAAGACCACTGTTGCGCTGCATATCGCTGCCGAGGCGCAGAAAGCCGGCGGCACCGTCGCCTTTATCGACGCGGAGCACGCGCTGGATCCCATCTATGCTGCCGCTTTGGGCGTGGATGTGGATAACCTTCTGGTCTCCCAGCCGGACCACGGTGAGCAGGCGCTGGAAATCACAGAGCAGCTGGTGCGTTCCGGTGCCATCGATCTGGTGGTGGTGGACTCTGTCGCTGCCTTGGTGCCCCGGACGGAGATCGAGGGCGAGATGGGAGACTCCCATGTGGGTCTTCAGGCGCGCCTGATGAGCCAGGCGCTCCGGAAGCTGACCGGTGTGCTGGCGAAGACCAACTGCGTCGCCATCTTTATTAACCAGCTGCGGATGAAGATCGGTGTGATGTACGGCAACCCCGAGACCACCACCGGTGGTAACGCACTGAAGTTCTATTCCTCTGTCCGGATCGATGTCCGCCGCACCGAGACCCTGAAGGTGGGCGGCGAGATGGTTGGCAACGCCACCAAGTGCAAGATCGTCAAGAATAAGGTGGCGCCCCCCTTCAAGACCGCGACCTTTGATATTATGTACGGCGAGGGCATCTCCAAGGAGGGCGAGCTGCTGGATCTGGGCGAGAAATTAAAGGTTGTCAAAAAGAGCGGTGCCTGGTTCTCCTATAATGACACCCGCATCGGGCAAGGACGCGACAATGCGAAGCAGTTCCTGCGGGATAATCCCGATATTGCTGCCGAGCTGGAAAAGAATATCCGGGATAATTTCGATACCCTCCGGGAGATGGACAGCAAGGTGAGCAAGCCCAAAAAGGTTGCTGCCGCCCCCGCTGCCGAATCCCCCGAAAAGCCGGTGAGTCCGGCGGTATCGCTGGATGTTTCCGCGGATGATTTCGAATAAGCCGACCATTACTGCCATTCGTCCCAATCTGGAGAACCCTGCCAAGCGGGATCTCTATGTGGACGGAGAATTCTATCTCTCCTTGCCCCTGGAGCTGCTATTGCAGCAGGATCTATCGGTAGGCGACCCCTTCGGGGAGGAAGAGGTGGAGGCGTTGACTTTGGCGGCGGAGCTGATCCCCGCCAAGGAAAAAGCGTATCAATATCTGGGCTATGGGGACCTAAGCCGCAAAAAACTCTATGAAAAGCTGACCCGGTTCGGCATCGATCCGCGGGTGGCGGAGCGGACCTGCGAAAGAATGGAAGAGCAGGGTTTCATCGACGATGAACGACTGGCGCACCGTCTGGCAGCGCGATTTTCCGAGGGAAAGCGTTGGGGACCCCGGCGGATCCTGCCGGAGATCATTCAGCGCGGGATCCCGGCGGAACTTGCCAAGGAGGCAGTGGATGCCCTGGAGACCGATTATACCGAATCGGTGCGGTATTATCTGGAAACCAAATATCGGAGATCAAATCTGACTGACCGCAAGGAGCTGCAGCGGGTGACCCAAGGGCTCTTAAGGCTGGGTTTTGATTTCGAGGATATCCGAGCGGTAATAAACGAGGACTACGATGATTAATGTTGGATTTATCGGGTTGGGGTGCGAGAAGAACACCATCAATACCGAAAAAATGATCGCCGCCTGCAAGGCAAAGGGCTATAACATTGTCGGCGACCTGGAGGATACCCAGGTGGCGGTGATCAATACCTGCGGCTTTATTGAGAGTGCCAAGCAGGAAGCGCTGGAAACGATTTTTGAGGTAGCGCAGCTGAAGGCGGAGGGCAAGGTGGAGAAGATCCTGGTTGCCGGCTGCCTGGTGCAGCGCTATCAGGCGGAGATCGCCGCCGAGATCCCGGAGGTGGACGGCTTTTTAGGGGTCGGCTCCTTTCAGCGGATCGCCGATGCGGTGGAGCAGGTGCTGGCCGGTGAGCGGGTGGAGTGGTATGACCCCGCCGAGAATCTCCAGCTGGAGGGGGAGCGGGTGCTGACCCGTCCCGCCGAGACCGCTTATCTTAAAATTGCAGACGGCTGTAATAACCGCTGTGCTTATTGCTGCATCCCCGCCATCCGGGGACCTTACCGCAGCCGACCCATGGAAAAGATCCTGGCGGAGGCAGAGCAGTTGGTGGAAGGGGGCTGTAAGGAACTGATCCTCATCGCCCAGGATACCACCAACTACGGCATGGACCTTTACGGACGCCGCCATCTGCCGGAGTTGATTGGGAAAATATTGAAGATCGAGGGACTTTGCTGGCTAAGGCTGCTGTATCTCTATCCTGATAAGATCAGCGAGGAGCTGATTGAGCTTTTCGCTGAGGAAAATAAGCTGATCCCCTATATCGAAATGCCCATCCAGCACGCAGTAGGCTCAGTGCTTCGTCGTATGAACCGTCCCGGCAATGAAAAGTCTTTGCTGAAAACGGTTCAGACCCTGCGGGAGAAAATCCCCGGCGTGGTGCTGCGTACCACCCTCATTGTTGGCTTCCCCGGAGAGACGGAGGAGGAATTCGAGGGACTATGCAACTTTGTACGAGAAGCAAAGTTCGATAAACTGGGCGTGTTCTGCTACTCCAGAGAGGAGGGCACTCCCGCCTATGAGATGCCCGACCAGATCCCTGATGAGGTCAAGGAACGCCGCCGGGATGTGATCGAGACCATCCAGGCGGATGTGGTGGAGCAAAAGCAGCAAGCCATGCTGGGCAAGACCCTGTCTGTTTTGGTAGAGGGCTTTGATCGGTATGGGGAGTGCTGGTATGGCAGAAGTTATATGGAAGCGCCGGACATCGACGGCAAGATCTTTTTCACCGGCAGTGGCAGTATCCTGCCCGGCCGCTTTGTGGATGTGACCATCGAGGAAACGATGGATTTTGACTTGATCGGGAGGATGGAAGAATGAATTTACCGAATAAACTGACATTACTTCGGGTGCTGATGATCCCCGCCTTTATGGCGGTGCTGCTCTTGGTGCCCTATCCCTGGGGGCATATTATCGGTGCGGCAATCTATGCCCTCGCTTCTGCCACCGATGCTCTGGATGGCAACTTGGCAAGAAAGAATAACCAGGTCACCGATTTCGGCAAATTCCTGGATCCCCTGGCGGATAAGATGCTGGTCATCACCGCTCTGGTGCTGCTGCAGCATCTCCGGATGATCCACCCGGTCATTACGGTGATCATCATCGCTCGAGAGTTGATGGTGACCTCCATCCGATTGATCGCCGCAAGCAGCGCAGGCAAGGTCATTGCCGCCGGCTGGTGGGGCAAGGCAAAGACGGTGACCCAGATGGTCGCCACCCTGCTTTTGATGGTGGAACCGGTGCTCTTAGGCAAATGGGAATATAACTTGAATGTTCCCTTCCTGACCGGCGCGACCTCCGCAACCACCGCCATTTTCGGGACCGCAATGATCTATATTGCCACCCTCTTGACCTTGATCTCCGGCGTGGAGTATCTGGTGCAGAACTGGAAATATGTAGATTACAGAAAATAAAAAACCCGGCTGATGCAAAGCATCAACCGATTTTTAATCGTGGCGAAATCCACAGTTTGTTCCAATCGCTTCGAATTCGCAGATGATTTCCTCGATCATTGCGACGCAATCTCCATCGCCGTATTGTTCATCTTTTAAAATTTCATGAATTCGCTTTAGCGTTTGATAACTTTTCATTTCGATGAATTTGCAGGGGTCAACTTCCAGAGCAGGAATGGTGACCTCTATTTTTTTATGATCCAAAAGCTTCATTAACATTTCATTGTATAATTCCATAACGGTTCCTCCTGTTTCTATTATAACCTGAAACAGGTTAAAAATCAATATTTTCTTTGGTTTTAGTTACTATAATATTAAAAACAAAGGAAATCTTATTGACATGTATAAAAGAATTCGGGATTTAAGGGAAGATCACGATTTAAAGCAAAAAGATATTGCAAAAGAGTTGGGAATGTCGCAGACCGGGTATTCCAAATATGAAACCGGGGAAAATGATATCCCTACTGCTGTTTTGATCCGCCTGGCAGATTTTTATAACACTTCTGTGGACTATCTGCGGGGAAGAACAGATGAAAAATAGTGAATCGGCTGATGCTTTGCATCAGCCGGTTTTTTTATGCTTCGTAGTCAAAGGAGAGTCGTTGGGATACATTGGGTCTGACCAGGGTGTTGGCGATCTTCTGGTGAGCGGGGTGCTTCTGATAGGCGTCTAAGGCTTCCCGACTGACCAGGGTGGAGTCCATCATCAGGTCTCCGGCGGAGCAATCAAAACCCTCCGTGAGGATGTGCATTTCCAAGAGTCCGTCGATG
>JAZREO010000021.1:0-30806 GCA_045660845.1 Eubacteriales bacterium | reverse complement strand
GGTGGCTTGCATAACTGTTAACAGATCACTCTCCAAAAGAGGTAATACCACCTGAGTCTCCGGATCACCGAAGCGGCAGTTATATTCAATCACCTTAGGACCCTTCGGGGTCAGCATTAAACCGAAATAAAGGCAGCCCTTGAAAGGACGTCCCTCCGCCTTCATTGCCCGGATAGTGGGCAGGAAGATGGTTTTCATGCACTCAGCGGCGATCTCCGGAGTGTAGTAGGGATTGGGGGCGACGGTACCCATACCGCCGGTATTCAACCCCTGATCCCCGTCTAACGCACGCTTATGATCCATGGAGGAGATCATGGGAACGACGGTCTCCCCATCGGTAAAGGACAAGACAGAGACCTCCGGTCCGGTCAGAAATTCTTCAATCACAACCCGGCTGCCGCTGGCACCAAAGACCTGGTCCTCCATCATAGAGCGAACCGCATCATAGGCGGCCTCTCGGGTCTCGGCAATGATCACGCCTTTGCCCAATGCCAATCCGTCCGCCTTAATGACCGTCGGAATGGGGGCGGTTTCTAAGTATGCAAGCGCCTGCTTACAGTCGGTAAAGACCTCATAAGCAGCGGTGGGGATACCGTATTTCTTCATCAGATCCTTGGAAAAGACCTTGCTTCCCTCAATGATCGCTGCATTGGCTTTGGGGCCGAAGCAGGGGATCCCTATCTCATTCAGGGCATCCACGCAGCCCAGCACCAGGGGATCATCGGGTGCGACCACCGCATAATCGATGTCTTTTTCCTTTGCAAACTCCACGATCTTATCGATCTCCTTGGCACCGATGGGGACCAAAGTGGCGTCCCCTGCCATGCCGCCATTGCCGGGGAGGGCGAAGATCTCCTCCACAGCGGGATTTTCTTTTAATTTCTTAATAATGGCGTGCTCGCGGCCACCGCCGCCGACAACCAGTAATTTCATGTTGCTACTCCTTTATTAGTGATGGAAAAGACGCATACCGGTAAACGCCATGGCGATGCCGTATTTATTGCAGCACTCGATGACCACATCATCGCGAATAGAGCCTCCGGGCTCGGCGATATAGGAAACACCGCTCCGCTTAGCCCGCTCAATATTATCATCAAAGGGGAAGAATGCGTCACTACCCAAAGCTACGCCGCTGAGGGTGGCAAGATAGGCGTCCGCCTCCTCCTTGGTGAGGGGCTCAGGTTGCTCGGTGAAGTACTTCTGCCAGATGCCGTCCTTGCAGACATCCTCTTCATTTTTGTTGATATAACCATCGATGACATTGTCACGATCAGGACGCTTCAGATCAGCTCTGAAGGGCAGGTTCAGTACCTTATCGTACTGACGCAGCTGCCAGGTATCTGCCTTAGTACCTGCAAGGCGGGTGCAGTGGATTCTGGACTGCTGACCGGCGCCTACGCCGATTGCCTGACCGTCAACTGCATAGCAGACAGAGTTGGACTGAGTATATTTGAGGGTGATCAATGCAACGATCAGATCCCGCTTGGCACTGTCGGGCAGTTCCTTATTCTCGGTCACCAGATTAGAGAGCAACTCCTCATTGATCTCGAACTCATTGCGTCCCTGCTCAAAGGTAATACCGTAGACCTGCTTGGTCTCGATAGGATCGGGGCGGTAGTCGGGATCGATCTCCACGATATTATAATTGCCGTTGCGCTTGGTCTTCAAAATCTCCAGCGCCTCGGGAGTATAGCCGGGAGCGATGACACCGTCGGAGATCTCCCGCTTGATCAGGTTTGCGGTGGTGGCATCGCAGACATCAGAGAGAGCGACCCAATCGCCAAAAGAGCACATCCGGTCAGTACCGCGCGCTCTTGCATAGGCGCAAGCCAGAGGGGACTCGTCCAAGCCCTCCACATCATCCACAAAGCACGCTTTTTTCAGCTTATCGGACAGAGGAGTTCCCACCGCCGCAGAGGTGGGGCTGACATGCTTAAAGGAGGTGGCAGCGGGCAGACCCAGCGCCTCCTTCAGTTCCTTGACCAGCTGCCAGGAGTTGAATGCATCTAAAAAATTGATATAACCGGGGCGACCTGCAAGGATCTTGATAGGCAGCTCGCTGCCGTCCTTCATATAGATCTGCGCCGGTTTCTGATTGGGGTTGCAACCGTATTTCAGTTCGAGTTCTCTCATGGTCCTACCTCACTTACAATTTTTATTGATCAGGCGGGTCTCGGTCTCGCCGGACTCCAGATCGGTATAGCAGACATACAGGGAAATCTTATTGTCTGCATCCAGATTATTCCAAATATCGGTAGTAAACGCGTCAATGCTATCAGGGATGCTTACCCGCTCCGGCTCACCCTGGAAGGTGGGAATAGGATTTCCATCGCAAACATAGGTATGAATGAAATGACCCAAGCCGCTCAGGGCAGGATAAGCGAAGTGATAACGATTGCAAGCGGAACCTTCCGCATCAGCGCTCTTAAGGATGCTCATTTCATAGGTAAAATCTTTCTGTCCGAAGGTGATCATTCCGCTGATACGGGGGGTCCAGTTTGGACCGTCCGGCTCAAATTCACGGGTGGTCAGCGCAGCGGCGAAGCTCTCTCCATTCTTGAGTCCTTCCCAGATGGTATCGGTCTGATCACCATTGGTGACGATCAGCTTATTTTCGTGATTACGAAGCGCTGCATAGATGATGAGAGAGGGGTCCTCTACCTTAGAGGGGTCAAAGGGCTCGGTAAAGACGGCGCCGTCCTTGACCGTAAAGATCCGGTTCCGGCTGTTTTCGCTGCGTCCCATGATGAAATAGGCAGTCGCCGCCTTTTTTCCATCAGCAGTCTTACCGATGACGATTCCGCGCCCCACATAACTGTTGCCGGCGATGCGCTCGCCCATAGACTTAATCTCGTAGATATTCATACCTTTTCTCCTTTCATAATGGCAGCGGAAACCTTTTCCACTGCCTGAGGAAGCAGGATCCATTCCGCTTGCTCCATCACCCGCTTCTGCAGCAGTTCGGGGGTGTCCCCCTCCTGGATCTCCACCGCCTTTTGAGCGATGATCCTGCCGCCGTCGGGGATCTCATTGACAAAATGCACCGTCGCACCGGTGACCTTAACGCCGTATTCCAGCGCCGCCTCATGGACACGCAGTCCATAGAACCCTTTTCCGCAGAAAGAGGGGATCAGCGAGGGATGAACATTGATGATCCGCTCGGGATACCGGTTTGTAAAATCGGCACTGAGGATATTCATAAAGCCCGCCAACACGATCAGCTGGATGCCATGCTTTTCGAGAACAGCAATAATCTGCTTTTCGAAATCCGCCTGGTCGGCACATTCCTTTTTGACCACGATCTCGGTGGGAATCCCCGCCTTCGCCGCCCGCTCAAGAGCATAGGCGTTACGGTTGCCGGAGAGGACCAGCGCCAACTCTCCGTTTAAAAGGACATTGCCCACACTGTCGATCAGCGCCTGGAGGTTGGTGCCGCCGCCGGAGACCAGCACAGCGATCTTCGTCTTTTCCATAGGCTTATACCAGGATCATCTTTTCATCGGATTCCACGATGGAACCGATGACATAGGCATCTTCGCCATTTTCCTTCAGAATCTCGATGGCACGATCTGCATCCTCCGGCGCCACAACGACGCTCATGCCGACACCCATATTGAAGGTATTATACATATCACGCTCCGGGATATTGCCAACCTTAGCGAGCAGTTCAAAAATGGGCAATACCCGAACTGCGCTTTTATCAATCTTAGCACCCAGCCCGTCGGGAATACTTCTGGGGATATTCTCATAGAAGCCGCCACCGGTGATATGGGAAACGCCCTTGACCTTGATCTGCTCAAAGAGAGCCACCATAGGCTTGACATAGATCTTGGTGGGGGTCAAAAGAGTCTCGCCGATGGACTTCCCGCCCAGCTCAGCGACAGGAGTCTTAATATCCGCATTCTCCACATCAAAGACCTTACGGACCAGAGAGAAACCATTAGAATGAACGCCGCTGGAGGGCAGGGCGATAACCACATCGCCGGGCTTCATAGACTGATTATCCAGCACCTTTTCCTCATCCACGATACCTACTGCAAAGCCCGCCAGGTCATATTCATCCACCGGATAGAAACCGGGCATTTCCGCGGTCTCGCCGCCGATCAGCGCCGCACCACTCTGAACACAGCCCTCAGCAACGCCGGAAACGATAGCAGCAATCTTTTCGGGATAGTTTTTACCACAGGCGATATAGTCCAGGAAAAAGAGGGGCTTTGCGCCGCAGCAAATAACATCATTGACACACATGGCAACGCAGTCGATACCGACGGTATCATGCTTGTCCATCAAAAATGCCATCTTCAGTTTGGTTCCCACGCCGTCGGTACCACTGACCAGAACCGGCTTCTTCATCCCGGCAATATCCGGCACAAAGAGCCCGCCGAAGCCGCCAATATCGATGTTGGCACCGGCGGTCTGGGTCCGCTTGACATGGTTTTTCATCAGTTCCACAGCCTTATAGCCGGCAGTGATATCTACACCGGCTGCTGCATAGCTTTCAGACTTTGAATTGTTCATCTTTTATTCCTTTCCGTTCCAGCAATAGGTGCACAGCTCGCAGGCCGGCAGTCCGATTGCTTTAATTGTATTTTCAAGAGATTGATATTCCAGAGAACTGAAACCGAATCGTTCGCAGAGGGTCTTACGCAGTTTCTGACCGCGTTCGGTCTTGTTATCGATATATTCATCGATATACCGGAAGCCCTCCTCCCCCTCCAGCTCCATGATCACTTGACGGGCGATGAGATCCATCTCGGAGGTAGAGCGGGAAAAGTTATGATATTTGCACCGGAACATGATCGGCGGGCAGGCGGAGCGCATATGCACTTCCTGTGCGCCATTTTCATAAAGAAAATCTACTGTTTCCTTGATCTGGGTGCCCCGAACGATGGAGTCGTCCACGATCAGCAGCTTTTTATCCACGATCAAGTCATGGACCGGGATCTGCTTCATCTTCGCCACACGGCTCCGTTCCTTCTGCTTATTAGGAGTAAAGCTGCGGGACCAAGTGGGAGTATATTTGATGTACGCCCGAGCAAAGGGCTTACCACTGGCATTGGCATATCCAATGGCGTGGGGCGTGCCGGAGTCCGGCATACCGACCACATAATCGATATCCTGCGCAAGCGCCATCTCTCGGTCACTCTCTGCTATCAGCGCACCGTTGCGGTAGCGCATCACCTCCACATTGACTCCCTCATAGCTGGAAGTGGGATAGCCGTAATAGCTCCAGAGGAAAGCGCAGGTCTTTTTCTTCTCGGCGGCGGGCACCAGGCAGGTCATTCCCTCCGGGGTGAGCTCCACTACCTCGCCGGGACCCAGCTCCTTCTCGCTATCAAACCCCAGCTTCATAGAAGCAAAGGATTCAAAGGTAACGCTATAGCCATCCTCATTCTTCCCAATGATCATCGGCAATCTGCCCAGCTTGTCCCGAGCAGCGATGATCTTGCCATTATCCCGCAGGATCAGGATCGCAATAGTTCCGTCCACGATCTCCTGGGCATAGCGGATGCCATCCCCAAAATTATCCTTATGACAGATCAGCGATGCCACCAGCTCATTGGAATTGACCTTCCCTCCGGTCATGGCGTCATAGTGCCCAAAATCCCGGTTGACATGCTGCTCGATCAGTTCCTCGGCGTTTTGAACGATACCGACAGTACAAATGGCAAAGGCCCCCAACTTAGAACGGATCAGCAGCGGCTGGGGCTCCTGGTCGCTGATACAGCCAATGGCAGAAGTTCCCTGCATTTCTTCAAATATATGCTCGAATTTAGTACGAAAGGGTGCATTTTCGATGTTATGGATCTTGCGCTGCAACCCGATCTTGGGGTCATAGGCGGCAAGACCCGCCCGGCGAGTCCCCAGATGGGAATGGTAATCTACACCGAAAAACACATCCGCCAGACATTCCTTCTTTGAGACAATTCCAAAAAATCCTCCCATGGGTCCTCCTTATTTATTAAACTGCTCGGCGATCTTGCGATCCTTCTCCAAAACAGCCTGCGCATCTGCTACACGCTTGGCGTCCAGCTTCTCTGCCAAGGTCTGATCCTCCACCGCGAGGATCTGGATAGACAGCAAAGCGGCATTGACAGCCCCATCGATAGCAACCGTCGCCACGGGAATTCCCGAGGGCATCTGCACTGTCGCCAAAAGAGCATCTATGCCGCCGATATTCTGCTTGGATTGGATAGGAATACCAATAACAGGCAGAGTGGTATTCGCCGCTACCGCACCGGCAAGGTGCGCCGCCATACCGGCAGCACAAATAATTGCACCAAACCCTCTCTTACGGGCATTGATGCTGAAATCTCTTGCTTCCACAGGTGTTCTGTGAGCAGAGTATACGTGGACCTCTGCAGGAACGCCAAAGGTGGCAAGGGTATCGATTGCCTTCTGGACGATGGGCAGATCGCTATCGCTTCCCATCATAACTGCTACTTTCTTCATGGTTTTTCCTCCTAAATTCAAAAAGGGCGCACGGCTCCCAAACAGAGAGGTGCGCCCAGACGGTCGGCTTAAAAAGTTCTTTGTTCCACTGTGGTGCTCCACATGATCCGTCAGTCGCAAAGAACCGCTGAATTCATTCATAATTATAGCATGAGATATCTTATTTTGTCAACGACAAGGATCGCGGATTTTTTAAAATTGTATATTCTTCATTGAATAGGTTCAAGACAAATTAATTTGTTCGGCGGATTGCCTAAATCGCATAATCCCGGAGGCACCCGGCATAGATTGTTTCCACACCCGGAATATCAAGAAAATGGATCGGCTGGACAATTTTCGGCAGAGCATCTGCTGCAGACACACCGTGGCGCAGCAGTATTTCTCTCACAAACTCTGAGCAATAATAACTCCGCCTACTGCGCCTGCGTATGCGAAAATAGGCAAGCCCTACACCAAGATAATCATAATGATAACGCTTGCGGTCTTGAAACATCGTTTCGATGGTAGATGAAATCGAATCATACTGCTCAGCAGTAACATTCAAAGCCAGCACCTTGATCCGGGCATCGGGAAAGCGCTGAAAAGTCCCAAAAGCCGGCGATTCCGCCACAAACCCTCCCCAGAACGGGTAATATTTATAGCGGCGACCAAAGGAATACATTTTTTGCAGATCCGCATGCAAACTGATCGAAACATGGTTATAATCCGCGCCTGTGATCTGCCGCAGACACCAAGAAGGAAGCGTCCCGGTCTGGCTTACAATAATATAGATCTTCTTTTCACTTCCCGCCACACTTCTTCTCCTTTCGACAGATTTATTTCATTATACACAACCGCCACCCATTCGTCCATAGTTTTGAGAAATTCTTAACGGTTTTTAATGTACTTATTCACCGAATGAGCTGATATTGACATTTTCTATATGAATGATATAATATTAGGGAAAATCAAATTTATTTGGAGGGCTTATGTTTAGTATCACTAGAAAAAACCACGACATTTCCAAGTATTTCTACGATCATCAGGAGGATGTGGCTCTTTGCTTTGAGAAGTTTGAGACCTTCTTTGAGCTTCTTTTTAAAGATGGAACCACTAAGGAAGAGTTGGAATCCGCTAAAGTAAGCGTGCAGAATGCCGAGGGCGCTGCCGATAGAGAACTGCGTCATGTTGTTGATGCCATGAGCGGCTCCTTCCTGCCTGCCACCCGCAAGACCCTGATCAAGCTGGTCCAGAGCACCGACGAGATCGCCAATACCTGCGAAGAGGTAGCTTGCCAGGTCATGCTGGAGAAGATCAATGTTCCCACCAGCCTGCGCACCGACATCCTCAAGGTCATCGCCATCACTGAGGGTCAGTTGGAGATCCTCTTCGAGGCAATCGACAAGTTGCTCAACGACTACAAGGCTTTGGATAAAAATAGAAAGATCCTGGACGATATCCGCCAAGAGGAAAGCCGGGTCGATGCCATCGAAGCGATGCTGCACGCCCGCATCTTCGATCTGGACATCACTCTCACCGAAAAGATCTATTATAGAGACCTACTGGAGAAGATCTGCGATATCTCCGATACCATTGAGGATGTATCCGATCAAATTCAGGTCTTGCTGGTAGAGAGAGAGGGTTAATTTAAAAATGATCTATCTTTTGTTGACCGCCGGTATCTTTATGGGTTGGTCCCTGGGTACTAATGATGCTGCCAATGCGTTTGGTACCGCAGTTTCTACCGGTGTTGTCAAATACCGAGCTGCCACTATCATCATTTCTGTTCTGGTCGTGATCGGCGCCTTTCTGATGGGCTATGGTAATATGGAAAGCGTTAACAACCTTGCCGTCAACAACGCAGTGATTCCATCTGCAGACCAAGCCGCCGAACTGATCAAAAACGGGACGACCAACCTGGCGCTGACTTCTGCCATAAAGGCATTTATTATCTTCTCTTGCGCAGGTGCTACGGTATTCCTGATGTCTTATTTGAAATTCCCGGTATCTGCCAACCAGTCCATCACCGGTGCCATCATCGGCTGGGGACTCTTCCATGCCAACTACAGTGATCCCGTTGTTTTGAGCGGCAACCTGAAGCAGATCGGCAAATTTGCTTCCACCTGGCTGCTTTGTCCTTTGGGCGCGGCGATCATTTCCTTCATCATCGTCAAGCTGGCGCAAAAATTCTTGATCAATGGCCTATCTTCCCTTTCTCACTATGATTCCATCATCAGGATCGGCTATCTTATTGCCGGCGCTTATGCCTCTTTCAGCATCGGTATGAATAGTTCCGCCAATGTTACTTCCCTTTACTACGGCGAAGTCATAGACGGCGTTTCCACTAACCTGCTGACCGATGCACGGTTGACCTGTACCATCGGTGGTCTTGCCATTGCATTGGGCGTTCTGACCTATTCCAAAAAGGTCATGTTGACCGTCGGCGAAAGCATCGCACCTCTGTCCCAGATCGAGGGCTTCCTGGTCATCATCGCCATGGCGACCACCATCGTGCTGCTGGGTAACTTCATGAAGATTCCTGTTTCCACCTCCCAGGCGGTGGTTGGCGCGGTTGTAGGCGCCGGTCTCACCAAGAGCGTTAAGTGCGTAAACTTTGGCGTCTTCAAGAATATTGCCATTGCGTGGGTCTCATCCCCTGTCATAGCAGGCGTCCTTACATACCTGGTCGCGCTGGCTACCCAGAAGTGGCTGTAAACAAATATTAAAACTGCCCCGACAATCGTCGGGGCAGTTTTTTATAAAGGAAAGCACCCACCGAAGTGAGTGCTTTCGAAATTTTGAATTTGCGGTTAGCGCTTGGAGAACTGGGGAGCTCTTCTTGCAGCCTTCAAACCGTACTTCTTTCTCTCCTTCATTCTGGGGTCGCGGGTTACAAAACCAGCCTTCTTCAGAACGCTCTTGAGGGTCTCATCGGACTCGATCAGGGCACGGGTGATGCCATGGCGGATGGCACCAGCCTGACCGCTCACGCCGCCGCCAACAACATTGACGACAACATCATACTTACCCATGGTGCCGGTCAGCTCCAGGGGCTGACGAACCAGCATACGCAGAGTTTCCAGACCGAAATACTCGTCCATCGTTCTGCCGTTGATGGTCACATTGCCGCTGCCGGGAAGCAAGCGGACTCTGGCAACAGAAGACTTTCTTCTGCCGGTTCCATAGAAATAATTCTCATTGTTATACATGGTTTACAGTCCTCCTTACTTCACAAATACTTCGGGCTTCTGCGCGCCCAGGTTATGCTCAGCGCCGGAGAATACTCTCAGGCGGGTCATGGCAGCGTCAGCGATCTTATTCTTGGGCAGCATACCCTTAACAGCCAGCTCCACGACCTTCTCAGGCTTGGTCTCCATCAGCCGCTTATAGCTGATCTCCTTCAGACCGCCGATATGGCCGGTATGATAGCGGTAATACTTTTTGTTGAGCTTATCGCCGGACAGGGCGACCTTAGCAGCGTTCAGCACGATCACACAGTCACCGCCATCAACATGGGGGGTGTAATCGGGGCGGTGCTTGCCCATCAGGATCATAGCGATCTGAGTGGAAACACGACCCAGCGGCTTATCAGCAGCGTCAACAATGTACCACTTGCGGGTAACTTGCTCTTGCTTTTTCATAAAAGTAGACATCGTTTTCTTCCTCCGTTTAATTCTCTTTTTTCATGCCACGTTATTATAATACAACCGGCGGGCATTGTCAACCACTTTTTTCAAAAAATATTAACTGCAGTTTTATTTCTTTAATTATCTCTTTTTTACTCCGTTTTTCTTTAAAATGCTCACTTTCGATTTACAAAAAAGATTTGCTTTTTCCCTCAAAAACCTTTAAAATAAAGATCAAAGTGAGAGGAGGCGAGCAAATGCAGCAAATATCGGGATATCTGCGCCGAGCGGTGGACGATTTCAATATGATCGCACCCGGTGAAAATATCGCCATTGCCCTGTCCGGCGGCAAGGATTCCATGCTGATGCTCCATGGGCTCAGCCACTTGTCGCGCTACCATCCGGCAAAGTTCAGCCTGACCGCGATCTTCATCGACCTGGGCTTCGACAATATCGATACCGAAGCTTTAAAACAGGTCTGCAAAGATTTAAAGGTTCCGCTGGTGATCCGTAAGACAGACATTGCGCCCTTGGTCTTTGACATCCGCAACGAAAGCAACCCCTGCGCCCTCTGCGCTAAGATGCGGCGTGGATCCATCCACGACGCCGCCATCGAAGCAGGCTGCCGCACCATCGCCCTGGGGCATCACCGGGACGATGCCATTGAGACGCTGGTCATGAATTTAATTTATGAAGGGCGGATCGGCTGCTTTCAGCCGGTGACCTATCTGGATCGTAAGGATGTACGCACCATCCGACCCATGCTCTACCTGACCGAGCGGCAGATCGCGGGTGCGGTGGAACGGATGGGGATCCCCATCGTCAAAAACCCCTGCCCCATGGATCACGCCTCGGTCCGTCAGGAAACGAAAGACCTGCTGAAGCAAGCAGAGGAGCGGTTTCCGGGTCTTGCAGAACGGTTATTCGGTGCCATTACCCGCAGTAACCTGCCGGGCTGGAAAAAGGATTGACAAAGCCCTTTCCCTATAATATAATGTAAAAATGTGTAAATTACCATAAAGGAGAATAGATCATGAAGGAACTGGAAAAGGTATATAATCCTCAAGAATTTGAGGACCGGATATACGATTTCTGGCTGAAGGGTCGCTACTTCCATTCCGAACCGGATGAAAGCAAAGAACCTTTCACCATCGTTATTCCCCCGCCGAATGTAACGGGTCAGCTGCATATGGGTCACGCTCTGGACGAGACCCTGCAGGATATTCTCATCCGCTATAAACGGATGCAGGGCTTCAATGCCCTTTGGGTCCCCGGCACTGACCATGCCGGCATCGCCACCCAGATCAAGGTGGAGGAAGTGCTCCGCAAGGAGGAAGGACTGACCCGCTATGACCTGGGTCGAGAAAAATTCCTGGAGCGGGTATGGGACTGGAAAAAGATGTACGGGGATCGGATCATCAACCAGCTGAAAAAGCTGGGCTCCTCCTGTGACTGGGAGCGGGAGCGCTTCACCATGGACGAAGGATGCTCCAAGGCGGTCAAGGAAGTATTTGTCAACCTTTATGAAAAGGGTCTGATCTATAAGGGCAATCGTATCATCAACTGGTGCCCCAATTGTACCACTGCCCTTTCCGATGCAGAGGTCGTTTATGAAGAGCAGCCCAGTCATTTTTGGCATATCCGCTATCCGGTCAAGGGCAGCGACGAATATGTAACCATTGCCACCACCCGTCCCGAGACCCTGCTGGGCGACTCCGCAGTAGCCGTTCATCCCGATGATGATCGCTATACCCATCTGGTGGGCAAGATGCTGATCCTGCCCTTGGTAGGTCGTGAGATCCCGGTAATAGCTGATGAGTATGTGGATAAAGAGTTCGGTACCGGCTGTGTAAAGATCACCCCCTGCCACGATCCCAACGACTTTGAGGTGGGCAAGCGTCATGACCTGGAAGAGATCCTGGTTCTTGACGGCAACGCCAAGATCAACGCCAACGGCGGCAAATATGAGGGACTGGACCGTTATGAGGCCCGCAAACAGATCGTCAAAGATCTGGAAGAAGGCGGCTATCTCGTAAAGATCGAGGATCACACCCATAATGTGGGCGCCTGCTATCGTTGCGGCTGTACCGTTGAACCCATGGCGTCCAGCCAATGGTTTGTGAAGATGCAGCCCCTGGCAGAAAAATCCATCAAGGCGATTAAAGCCGGTGAGACCCAGTTTGTTCCCGAGCGGTTCAGCAAGACTTATCTGCACTGGATGGAGAATGTCCATGACTGGTGCATTTCCCGTCAGCTTTGGTGGGGTCACCGTATCCCTGCCTACTACTGCGACGCCTGCGGCGAGATGGTCGTCTCCAAAGAAGATGTCCATACCTGCCCCAAGTGCGGAGCACCCATGCGCCAGGAAGAGGATGTACTGGATACCTGGTTCTCCTCTGCCCTCTGGCCCTTCTCTACCCTCGGTTGGCCTGAAAAGACCCCCGAGCTGGACTACTATTATCCCACCAACACCCTGGTAACGGGCTATGACATCATCTTCTTCTGGGTCGCCCGGATGATCTTCTCCGGTCTGGAGCAGATGGAAGAGGTGCCCTTCAAGCATGTCCTGATCCACGGTCTGGTGCGTGACAGTCAGGGTCGGAAGATGAGTAAATCCTTGGGCAACGGCATTGATCCCCTGGAAGTGATCAAGGAATTCGGTGCCGATGCGCTGCGGTTCACCCTTGCCACCGGCAATGCTCCCGGCAACGATATGCGCTACTACCCCGAGCGGGTAGAGTCCTCCCGGAATTTTGCCAATAAGGTCTGGAACGCCGCCCGCTTTATCCTGATGAACCTCAAGGAGGAGGATCTCACCTTTACTGCCGAGAACCTCAAGCCGGAGGATGAATGGATCCTGACCCGGTACAACGAGGTGGTCCGGGATGTCACCGATAACTTAGATAAATTCGAAATTGGTCTGGCGCTGCAGAAGGTCTACGACTTCATCTGGGATCTCTTCTGCGACTGGTACATCGAGCTGGTCAAGCCCCGTCTTTATGCCGGCGGCGAGGAGAGCGCATCCGCTCAAAAGGTCCTGCTTTATGTCTTTTCCGGTGCGCTGAAGATGCTGCACCCCTTTATGCCCTTCATTACCGAGGAGATCTGGCAGGCGCTGCCGGTGCAGGAAGAAGCCATCATGACTGCTCAGTTCCCTGCCTATGAATCCGCCCTCTGCTTCAATGAGGGTGCCGATAAGATGGAGCACATCATGGAGACCATCAAGGCGATCCGGAACCGTCGCGCCGAAATGAATGTTCCCCATTCCAGAAAGGCATCTCTCTATATTGAGACTGCTCATACGGAGTGGTTTGAGGGTGCCGAGAGCTTTTATCAGAAGCTGGCAGGTGCCGATCAGGTGTATCTCAACCAGCCCGCCCCCGAGGGGACGGTCAAGCTGGTCTGCAACGGCGCCAGCCTCTATATCCCCTTTGCGGAGCTGGTAGACATCGAGGGCGAGATCGCCCGGCTGACCAAGGAATTGGAGAAAGCCAAGGGCGAGCTGGCGCGGGTGGAAGGCAAACTGAGCAATCAAGGTTTTATTGCCAAGGCGCCCGCTGCATTGGTCGAAGCAGAGACCGCCAAAAAGGAAAAGTTCCTGGCGCTGATCTCTGACCTGACTAAGAGCATCGAGGAAATGAAAAACAGATGATGACATATAGCCAAGCCATGAACTATATTCATGACCGCAAGGCGCATAGCGCCAAACCCGGTCTGCACCGTATCAAGGCTTTGCTGGAACGGCTGGGCAACCCCCAAAAGGGGTTGCCCTTCCTCCATATTGCCGGCACCAACGGCAAAGGCAGCACCGCTACCATGCTGGCATCGGTGCTACGGGAGGCAGGCTATAAGACCGGTCTGTTCACCTCCCCTTTTATCTACGATTTCCGGGAACGGTTTATGGTAAACGGCGAGATGATACCCAAAGAGACCCTTGCCCGACTGACAGAGCAGGTGCAGACCGCCGCGGACGGCATGGAGCTAACGGAATTTGAGATCATCACCGCCATCGGGATGCTGTTCTTTCAGGAAAGTAAATGTGATATCATCATCCTGGAGGTGGGTCTCGGCGGCAGATTTGACGCCACCAACGTCATCGAAAGCCCCTGGGCCTCGGTCATCTGCTCTATTTCGCTGGATCATACGGAGTTTTTAGGTAGTACCGTCGAGGAGATCGCCTTTGAAAAGGCCGGTATTGTTAAGCCCTGCTGTCCGGTGATCCTCTATAATGGAAACCCGGCAGAGGCAGTGGAGGTGATCCGCCAGCGATGCGAGGAACTGGATGCACCGCTGACCATCGGCGGGCATGCAACGCTCCTTTCCTCCGGCGCAAAGGGCACCCATTTTATTTATAAGGAAACGGAATATGCCGTTTCCTTGGTGGGTTCCCATCAGGCAGGCAACGCTATTACCGTCATCGAAACGCTGGCGCAGATGAAGGCGGCGGGCAGGATTACCTATACTGAGGAACAATTAAAAGTTGGCTTACAGAAAGCCTATATTCCCTCCCGGCTGGAATGTATCCATAAAGAGCCCTACATCTTCATCGACGGCGGGCACAACCGGGAAGGTATCGACGCATTGCTCCGAGCCATGGACACCATGGAAGAACTGAAAGAGCCGGTCATCATCTTCGCCATGATGAAGGATAAGCCCTATCAGTACGCAGTACGGCAGCTGGCATCCAGAGCGAAGGCGTTTTTGACGGTACAGCCGCCCCTACCCCGCGCCATGACCGCCTATGACCTCAAGAACATGGCGGATCTTTTCTGTGACGACTGCGTCGCCTGCAGTAGTTACGAAGAAGCCGCAAGGCTGGCAAAAGAGCGGTGCGGCAGAGCAATTTTAGTCTCCGGCTCCCTTTACATGACCGGTGATATGGCAAATGAACTAAAAAAATTATTTTAACGACCCTTTTCGGCAAAATAATAAATGACCTTTTGATACAATTTCAAAAGGTCATTTATTTTTTCGGAGGTTTTTATGAATGTAACATTTCAAGAAAATTTCAACGAGCTGGAGGTCCGGCTCCAGGGTGAGATCGACCACCATTGCGCCCGGGGTATCTCAGATAGCATTGATTTCAAGATCAAGCGGCTGCGCCCCTCTCTGCTGGTCCTGGATTTCGGCGGCGTCAGCTTTATGGACAGTTCGGGGTTGGCGGTGGTGATGGGACGGCGTCGACTGATGAACACTATGGACGGCAGCGTGGAACTCCGCCATCTCTGCGGTGCCGCGAAAAAGGTTTTCGATATGGCGGAAATTTCCCGTTATGTAACGGTTAAGGAGGACAAAGAATGAAAGCAAGCAACCATATCAGACTCGCCTTTCTCTCCCGCTCGGCAAACGAGGGGTTTGCCCGGGTAGCAGTTGCTGCCTTTGCAGCGCAGCTGGATCCCACAGTAGAGGAGATCAGCGAGATCAAAACAGCAGTCAGCGAAGCAGTGACCAACTGCATCGTCCACGGCTACGGTGACCGGTTAGGCACCATCACCATTCAGGGTCGATTATACGAGGACGGAAAACTCGTCCTTTCCATCAAGGATCGGGGTCGAGGGATCGACAATATCCAGCAGGCAATGGAACCCCTCTTTACTACCGGCGACGAAGCAGAGCGCAGCGGCATGGGATTTACCATTATGGAGACCTTTATGGACAAGATCAAAGTGACGTCCAAACCGGGGATTGGAACCACCGTCACCCTGACCAAATACATACGCACCAAGACCTGATGCCACTTTTAAAAGACCGCCTGGTAGAGGACAACCTCGGGCTTGTTCGGATGGCGGTAAAGCGATATCGGGGATTTGGAGTAGAGGACGAGGATCTGATGCAGATCGGATCGATGGGACTGATCAAGGCGGCGCGGGATTTTGACGAGAGTAAGCAAGTACAGTTTTCCACCTACGCTGTCACCAAGATCATCGGCGAGATCAAGACTTACCTGCGGGACAACGGCACCGTCAAGGTCTCCCGGAAATATAAGGAGGACAAGCTGAAAATTGACCGCGCCTCCCGGACACTGACCCAGCGCTTAGGGCGGGAGCCGCGGCTTTCCGAGCTTGCCGCCGAGACAGGACTGGATCCGGAGGCGATCCTTACCGCCACCGAAGCCACGCAACCGGTGGTATCATTAGACCTACCACCGGAGGAAGGGGGGGTCACCCCCAGCATTGGCTCTCCGGAGGAGCAAGCACTGGACCGAGTCCTCACCCGAGAGATCCTAAATACTTTGCCGCCCCAAGAGAGGCGGCTGATCGTATTGCGTTTTTTCATGGACCAGACCCAAAGTGTCACTGCAGAGGAGTTGGGTCTCACCCAGGTGGCAGTCTCCCGCTTGGAGAAAAAAATCTTAAAACAACTGCGGGAAAAATACAAACTTAAATAAAGTTATCTCTCTTACACATCTCCCGGTATTCCTTGGGACTCATCCCCACCCGGCTCTTAAAGATCCGGGAGAAGCAATAAATGTTGGTATATCCCACTGCGGTACAGACCTGGGAAACATTGAGGTCCTCCTCCTCAAACATCTTCTTTGCCCGCTGGATGCGGTAATCAATGATATAGTTCTGAGTACTCTTATTTTTATAGGTCTTAAAAAGACGGGAGAGATAGCTGCGCTCGATACCCAGCATATTGGCGATGTTCTCCACACTGAGGCTCTTATTATAGTTTTCCTTTATGTACTCCACCGCCCGGGTCATATAAAAATTCTTGGCGGGGATCTTTTTGGATACCAGACTCTCTTCCACACACTCCAGCAGGCCGGAGAAGCAGCTGGAGATGGCGAACTGATTTTGATACTTTTTATCACATTCCACAAAGAGGTCGTAAGCCGCATCCATCGCCTTATGGGGAGAGGCGAAATCGATCAGCGGATTTTGAGAAGAAAGACCCAGGTGCTCGATAAATTTCTCCACCCCATTGCCGGATAGCTCAACGCCAATATAATTCCAAGGCTCCAGACTGTCCGCCTTCCAGCTGACAGTCTTGCCCGGAAAGAGGACAAACGCCTGACCTGCCGCAACATTAAACCGACGATTACCATGGTCCAGCATCCCCCGTCCGGCTTCCACGATATTGAGCACATATCGGTTCGGCGTCACCGGACCAAACTTCTCGGAGGGGTTATATCGATGGCAACAGCATAGGCTCAGCCGGATCTCAGGAAAATAATCTTCTTCAAATATAAAACGTTCTTCACGCTCCAGATACTTTTGCATCCTGCACCTCATATTCTTTTACTCACATTATCTCTAAGTGAATAATATCACAAAAAGTTAAAAACCGCAACATAAAATTAAAAAATCCTCAATATTTTTGCAACTTAGAGTCAATTTTTTTCCATAAGGTCAAAAAATATCCTCCTCTTTTTTACCCTCATGTGCACCATCTTCTGTCGAATTTACATGGCTACGGAGGAGCCAGAGGAGGGCACAGCAAAGGGCGGCGCCGCAGAGAACCGATAGTAAAAAATATCCGATCCGGTTGCAGGACAAAAGGGCGAAAATGCCTTGTCTGTCCGCTTCACATCCCAAGGAGGCAGATAAAAGACCTGCCGCGCCGGAGCCTGCTGCACCAGCCAGAAAGATGCGAAAGGGGTCACCCGCATAAAAGACGATATAACTGCCGATGGAGCCGCAAAGTCCGGAAGGTAGGGCAGCCCAGCCGTTTGCGCGGTGGATGGGGTCCAAGGCTCTGCGCCGCAGAAAAGAAAAGGAAGAAAGTCCCAAAGCAAGAGCAAGTCCGCCGGCGGCAAGAGCAGCAGTAAGCTGCGGCGCATCGGACACCGATAAGGCGGCGCGATTCAAGGGTCCGGCAGGGTCCAAGCCTGCGGCGGCACTGAATAAAAAGCCCTGCCACCGAGGACCCAGCACAGATGCCAGCTGTAAGAAGCCCTTTTGCACCCAGTCCGCCACCAAGCCCATCAGAAAAGCCAGGCATCCTACCACTCCGACCCCTACTACCGGAGCAAACCATTCTGTCCAACGCAAGCCCACAGGGAAACGACTGATCCTCCGCTCCAACCAGCGCATCAGGAAGCCGGTTGCGGCACCGCCCAGCAGTGCTGCCCAGACGCCGCCGCAAAAGGATTCCAATAAAACACCGCCGATCAGCCCCACAGCCAGCCCCGGCCAGCGTGCATACCGAAAGCCCAGCATCCCGCTAATTCGAGGCAGCAGCAAAAGCAGCGTCCGCTCGCCGATTCCGGTAAGCGCCTCCCCCACCCTTTGAGCGGAAACGAACAAACCGCAGATCTGACCGATGAATAACAGAGTTCCCCCTGTCAGCAGAAGCAGTGGCAGCAAGGGAACATTAGAACGATAATACCAATCGGAAAGCCTTGCCTTCGGCGGTCTGCGGACGATCTTCTTGCGAAAGACCGGTGCATGCAGTACCGATTTCAGCAGGTGCTCCGGACGATGAATCCCATCGGAGACTGAAAATTCCAGCACCGGCTTTCCATCGAACCGGTTGGAAAGTAAGCCATCTCCCATCAGCAGTACTCCTTTTGCCTCCCGGATATCCTCCTCGGTGAATTCAATGCTGTTTTCTCCACTGCAACGCTCGGTTTTTAGCAGCATTCCAAGCCTGCCGGCAGCAAGTTGAAGATGTGCCGCCGCCTCGGTAGAAGCGTCTTCCTCCCGGAGCACCGCCAGGATCAAGGGCGCCTCCTCCGCGGCTGCTGCGGGTGTCCCGTAGCAGCCTTGCTCTGCCAGCCGCAAAAGCTGCAGAAAGGTCTGCTCATCGGCAGCGACGATCAACTGCTCCCGCAGATCCTCGTTCATCAAAAGGACCGTCAGCCGAGAGAACGGGTCGCTCTCCTGCTCCGGGGGAAGGGCTGCCAGAAAGATCAGCCGACTTTTCTCCCCATCCGGCGCGTCCAGATCCACCCCACCCGGAACGGTGACGGCGGTAATCAATGGGCGCTTGACTGCATCGCTCCGAACCTGGCAGATTGCCACCCCGGCACCGATCGCCGAAGGCGCTTCCTCCTCCCGGTAATAAACATCCTGCTTAAGCCGGCGGCCTTGGTCCGTGTTGCCGCATTTTTGCTGCAACGCCGCCAGTATATCGATGATCCCCTCTTTATCCTTAAGAATAATTCCTACGCAGAGACCCTTAGGATCCATCCAATCGGTCAGTTTCATCATAACGCCCCTTTCCATATATTTTAAAGGGTGCACATAGGATGAAAAAAATATACTTTCCCGCTCAAGATAAGAAAAACCGGCTTGCAAAGCAAGCCGGTTTATTTTAGTTCTTGGGTTCCCAAAAGGTTTCCATGCAATAGCCTTTATGACCGCAGCAGGAGCAGGTCAGCTTTCGGGTATTGGGAGTATGATTTCCCCAGAATGCCTCCTTAAATCTCGGACGGAACACCTCATGACATTGGGGGCAAACATACGCCGTTCTCTTGAAATAGAACGCCGATATCCAGATCCCTGCGGCAACAACGCCACACATTCCAAGTGCGAACCACCACCAATTACCGGTCTTGAAGGCATAGATCAAAGTACCCACCTCGACCAAATCCATCAAAATACCAACCGACAGTATAATCGCACGGGTCTTTCTGAGTTTTTTCTTATTTTCCATAATTTGCGCAACATCTCCGATCGTTTCAACAGAAAAGTTCTCCACTTTTTTTAAAGCTTGCTTCAACTCCATGAGTTTATCGAGGCGTGCCTGATTTTCCGCCAGCACGGCTTGCAGTTCTCGCTTTCGTTCCTCTATCAGAAGCGCCAGGATCTTCTCCGGCTCCTCCTCGGACAACAGATCCTTGATGCTGCTGATCGGCAGATCCAACTCACGCAGAAAACAAATGATCTTCATCCGTTTCAGATCGCTTTCTGAATAAAGCCGTCTGCCGCCCTCACTGAGTGTGCTGGGGATCAGAATTCCTCTGGTATCATAATATTGCACCGTCCGGACTGAAACATCACAAATTTTGGCAACCTCTCCGGTTGTATATTGAGACATTGCTTTCACCTCCACCCCTATCTTAGCATATTACGCTGCGTCATGAGCAACCCCTTACGCAGGGGGATTTTTTATTTTAACACTAAATTTCCCTTCTCTGCATCCACCGTAACAGTCGTACCGGGGATCAGGTCGCCCCGCAGGATGCGGCGAGCGAGTAGCGTCTCCAGTTTTTGCTGCATCAGACGGCGAAGGGGACGGGCGCCGAAATTGGGATCATAGCCCGTCTCAATGAGCCATTCCTTGGCAGCGGGAGTCAGCGCGATCTGCAGTTGCTTATCCGCCAGCCGTTTTTGCAGCTCTTCCAGCAGCAGATCCACTATCCCGCCAATATTCTCCTTAGTCAGCGGCTTATAAAAGACCGTCTCATCCAGTCGGTTCAAAAATTCCGGACGGAAGGAGTGGCGCAGAAGCTGCTCCACTTGTGCCCGGGCAGTGGGAGCGATCTCGTTGTTTTCGATGCCCTCCAGGATGATATCGGAGCCTAAGTTAGAGGTTAGGATGATGATGGTGTTTTTAAAATCCACCGTTCTCCCCTGGCTATCGGTGATGCGCCCATCATCCAGCACCTGTAAAAGAACATTAAAGACATCAGGATGCGCCTTTTCCACCTCATCAAACAGCACCACCGCATAAGGACGGCGACGAACAGCTTCAGTCAGCTGACCGCCCTCATCGTAGCCCACATAGCCCGGCGGGGCACCGATCAGTCGGGATACGGAATATTTCTCCATATATTCGCTCATATCGATGCGGATCATGCTTCGCTCATCATCAAAAAGGGCTTGCGCCAGCGCCTTTGCCAGCTCCGTTTTGCCCACACCGGTGGGACCCAAAAACAGAAAAGAACCAATAGGACGGTCCGGATCCTGGATCCCGGCGCGGGAGCGCAGAATGGCATCGCAGACCCGCTGTACCGCCTCGTCCTGTCCAATGACCCGCTCATGAAGAATATCATCCAAATGCAGGAGCTTTTCCCGCTCACTCTCCATCAGCTTTGCCACCGGAATACCCGTCCAGCGGGCGACGATCTTGGCAATTTCCTCCTCCGTCACCTTATCCCGAAGGAGGGAATCTTCCTTATAGTTGGCGTTCCGCTCGGTCTGCTCCGCTTCCTCCAACTGCTTTTTCAGGGCAGGAAGCTTGCCGTATTTCAGCTCGGCAGCTTTGTTGAGATCATAGTTATTCTCCGCCTGCTGAATGGCATGATTGGTCTGCTCGATCTCCTCCCGCAGCCTCTGCACCACCGAGATCGCTTGCTTTTCATTCTCCCATTTGGCTTTCATGGAATTGAATTCATCCCGGAGCGCCGCCATCTCCCTCTGCAGTTCCACCAGCCGCGCCTCGGAGATGGGGTCATCGTCCTTTTTGAGGGCTTGCTCCTCGATCTCCAGCTGCATGATCTTGCGCTGTTTTTCGTCCAGTTCGGTGGGCATGGACTCCATTTCCGTCTTAATGAGAGCGCAGGCTTCGTCTACCAGGTCGATGGCTTTGTCCGGCAAAAAACGGTCACTGATATACCGGTCGGAAAGGGTCGCCGCCGCGATCAGCGCCTGGTCCTGGATCTTGACGCCATGATAGACCTCATAGCGCTCCTCCAAGCCCCGCAAAATAGAAATCGTATCCTCCACCGTCGGCTCCGCTACCAGAACCGGCTGGAATCGACGCTCCAGCGCCGCATCCTTTTCGATATACTGGCGATATTCATTGAGGGTAGTGGCGCCGATGCAATGGAGTTCACCCCGTGCCAGCATGGGCTTTAAAAGGTTCCCCGCATCCATAGAACCTTCCGTCTTGCCGGCGCCTACGATGGTATGCAGCTCATCGATAAAGAGGATGATCTCCCCCTCGCTCTTCTGTACCTCATTGAGGACCGCCTTCAGACGTTCCTCAAACTCGCCCCTATACTTTGCACCGGAGATCAAGGCTCCCATATCAAGGGAAAATAACTTGCGGTTCTTGAGATTTTCCGGCACATCTCCCCGGACGATCCGCAGAGCCAGCCCTTCGGCGATGGCAGTCTTGCCTACGCCCGGCTCACCGATCAGAACAGGGTTATTTTTTGTCTTGCGGGATAGGATGCGGATCACATTCCGGATCTCCTCATCCCGCCCAATGACTGGGTCCAGCTTTTGCTTCCGGGCAGCCTCCACCAGATCCCGCCCATACTTGGTCAGGACATCATAGGTATCCTCCGGGTTCTGGCTGTTGACTTGTTGGTTGCCACGCAGTTCTTTTACAGTATCAAGGAATTGTTTTTTAATAATATTATGGGCGGAGAAGATCTTTTTAAGTGTAGCATCCTGCTTATCCAAAAGTCCGTACATCAGGTGCTCCACCGAGATATAGCTGTCCCCCATCTTGCCCGCTTGTCTTTCCGCAGACTCCAGCGCTGCATTCAGTTCATTGCTGCAATAAAGTTGACCGGAGGTGCTGAGGGTGGGCAGTTCATTGAGGGCGCGGGCGCAATCCTGCTCTAAAGCCCGGACGCCCATCTTTTCCAAAATACCCCCAACAAATCCGTTTTGCTGGGTGATCAGTGCCTCCAGCAGATGGATCTGCTCCACCGCCGCATTTTTATGCTGCGCAGCAGATTGCTCCGCTGCCTGCAGCGCTGCCATGCTTTTTTCTGTCAACTGATTTGCATTCATTTTTCATCACACCTTTCTAAACAGCAGGAATATCGCTTTTTAGATAGTCCCGCAGAACCTCCTCCACCAACCGGGCAGCGGTGGCAGGACGGTCCAGATATTCAAAATATAACTTCAACGCCCGGTCCAAATGGTTTACATAATTACTAATCGCTTTACCCAACAGTTCCCCCTGCCGATCAAAAACCGCATGATAACGTAGATTACGGAAAAATCTCCCATTTTCAACAGTAGCGCGAGGGTGGTCCAAATAATTCTGCTCTAATTTCGCCCAAAGGATCATAAACTCGTTTACATAATAAACCAACTCTTGGTTTTGCGTGCGCAGCTGAACCTGCAACTGACCAAATTCCGGTTTCACGGCACGGAACAGTTCTACCCGATACCGCACTGAGGGATTATATTTATAATTCAGAGCACTGCGAACCATCAGCATACTGCCGGTAGGCTGCGCCAACGCCTGAAAGCCCACCTGCCCCAGCAGCTGTTCCAATTGATGGAGAGTAGACTGCATCCGCTTTTCGGGAGTCAGCATGGAGCAGTACTCCGCCAGAATCTGATTGATCATGTTGGAACGGTTGGTGTGCATAGAATAGGCGAGCCGATCCACCTGCGCCACCACATCGTCCATCAGCACCAAAGAATATACACTTTTTTTCATATCCTCACCTCTTAATGCTGAGCAAAATATCCGAATCTTATCTAAAAAAAGTGGATTTTCACTCTCTGTTATCATTGTATCATTTTTCCATAACTTGTCAAGCGATTTATATAATTCTTTTTACAAGTTTATCCCGTTCCTTCATTTTTATCTATTTTTTCCCCATGGACCTTGCAAATACACGCCGTTCTCTTTATAATAAAGATATCAAAAACTGTAAAGAGGAGTAACCAATACTATGGATTATATTCTTTGGGGACTGGCAGTGCTGATAGCCGCCATCCTACTGTTCGCCCTGCTGAACGACCTCCTCAAGCGCTATAAAAAGCCCGGCAGTGCCCATCAGGGCATCTGGAACGCCATCTATTTCATGCAGCTCAAGCAGTATGATAAGGCGCTGGCGATCCTGGACGCCACTGAAAAGGAGTATGCTATGGATCCGGAGGTGATGTGCGACCTCTGCGTCCAGCGGGCGGATGCCCACCGGCATTTGGGTCAGCACGATCAAGCTGCCGCAGCTTATGACATCCTTTTCGATGCACTGCAGGAGTGCGAGGGCAAGCTCAAGCGCAACGACGCTCTTTTGGCGGAACTGCAGGATAGTTACACGCAATGCGGTCGCGCCACAGATTTTAAAAAGTGGGAGCAGCTATTTGCCGCCCTGCCGGAGGCGGAGATATGATCATCCGTAAAGGCACCGAAAAAGACCTAAAAACCATTGCCGCCATTTATGATCGGATCCATACGGAAGAAGAAGCGGGACGCACCCACATCGGCTGGGTGCGCGCCATCTACCCCACCCCAAAAACCGCCGCAGAAACCCTTGCAGCAGGCACCCTATTCGTTGGAGAGGAGAACGGAAAGGTGGTCGCCGCTGCCAAGATCGATCAAGAGCAGATGGATTCCTATGCCATGGCATCATGGCAATATCCCGCAGAACCGGAGGAGATATTGGTGCTGCACACCCTGGTAGTAGACCCACTGGAAAAGGGCCAGGGCTATGGAACCCAATTTGTACGATTTTATGAGGAATATGCCCTCCAAAAGGGTTGCCCTTACCTGCGGATGGACACCAATCAACGCAATACTCCCGCGCGGACCCTCTATAATAAACTGGGCTATGCCGAGGTAGGGATCGTCCCCTGCACCTTCAACGGCATCGAAGGCGTGCAGCTGGTCTGCCTGGAAAAGAAACTAAAATAAAAATTGCGACCCAAGTGCAGCCCTCCGTAAGGAAGTGTGCCTCTTGAGTCGCATTTTTTATTCGTTATAAGGGGGTCTGTCTGTAGGGGGCGTATAGGTCTTGGGATCAATGACCAGCCAGGCATTAGGCAGGAAACGCATGCCATCTTCATCGGAGCCGCTGGGATTATTCATGACGCCGCCCTTCTCGGTATAATAGAGAACGGTAGAGGAGCCGCCGTCCAGATTGGCAGCATTATAAGCCTCCTCCTCGATCAAGACCTCCTGCAACTGCTTCATGGTCGCACCGGCAGAGGTGATGGAACGCCCGTCAATGACAACGAATAAGACCGTCCCGTCCTTCCGCTGCGCGATGGCAGTTCGGGGCGCAACACCCCAGCCGCCGTTGCCGCGGATCTCGGTAGGTTCACCGTTAATGATCAGGAAGGGATCAAATTCGCAGGCATCCCGCAGATTCAGATCCTCCCATTCATCCACATCATAACTACCCAGCACCAGTACATCGTCTTCATTAAAGCCAATAACATTGACCTTCTCGGCATAAATGCTCGGCTCCTGGACAACCTGCCCATCCACCACCACCAGACCGATGGCGCGTCCGCCGTTGCCCCAGCCATTGGCATCACCGAAGCCGCCGGCGTTAATGCCCGCGATAGCACCATAGTCCCGGATCAGGAGCGGGATCTTCTGTCCCTTGGTACCAAAGTTTTCCGGAATACCCAGCCGCACCCAGGAGGGGTCGGAGATCTCCATGACAAAGCCGTTATAGGTGCTGCCGGAGATCTTCCGGACAATGATCTCATTTTCTTTTTCCTGCTTAATGATGGAATTTGTATCGGTGGTAGCAGTCGGATTGATGACCTTATTCTTATCCATCACCGCTTGGATCGTCTCATCCGAATAGAAAGTGGTCGCGTAATACTGATGGGAAAGGGTGGTCATCGCCGAGGTGATCAGAAGCTCACGGAAGAAATTGATGGGTCCGTAAAGAAAGAACAGCGCCAAGACCGCTTCCGCTGCCAGGGAAGCAACTGTAGAGATCAGATACTTCCCCCACGGACGGCGGCACATTGCAAAAAACCAATTTCCGGAGTTACTGAACATACTCGGTTTTTTCAATTTTCGTGTATGCTTACCCGCATACCGTTTGCTTTTTCTCAATTGATTCACCTATACTTCTTAGTTTTGATAGTTGCGTACCCTCAAATTATACTGTTTTCTACACATTCTGTCAATCAAAATAAAAATAATTTCGTATTTGTTTAAAATTTTACTTTACAAATCTATTTTTGTCTGTTATAATATTGAGCGTCGTTGGGATATAGCCAAGCTGGTAAGGCAATGGATTCTGACTCCATCATTCCGCAGGTTCGAGTCCTGCTATCCCAGCCAAAAAGGAACAGACGCTCAAAAGAGTGTCTGTTCCTTTTTTTATATTGTTTGACTTTTATGGCAACTTAGGGTATACTCTAACTGTCGGATTTCGGCAAATCTTGAATCAGCACGGAGGTCAGCCTTTCATTGAGTGCGAAAAAGAAATTCAATAAAAAAGCCTTGATCGCCGGGCTGCTGCTTTTAGGCGGCAATCTGCTGTTTTTCTTTACAGTCTGGCTATTAAGCAAATATGATAATATCGACCTGGATCAGGTGCTCTTTCAAATGAAAAGTCCTGCCTCGGGTGCTCATAAAAATCTGCTGACCAGCGCCTTTCTGCGAGTGGGAGTATTTGGATTTGCGGCGACAGGGCTGGAGATCTTTTTATACCTGCTCTCTTCCGGGCGGCTGCAAAAGCGTTTCGTAAAAAGCAAGCGCTACCTTTCCTACTGTACCTCAAAGGTCTGCGCCTTTTTCCGCAGATACACCCTTTCCTTATCGGCGGGGCTGCTGACGGTATCGCTCCTCTTTTTCATGATCAAATTAGAGGTGCTCAGCTACATCGGTGCCATCACCACCGATTCAGATTTCATCAAGGAGCAATATGTGGATCCCTCCTCAGTGGAGCTGACCTTCCCCGAAGAAAAGCGGAATCTGGTCTACATCTTTTTAGAGTCCATGGAGAGCACCTATGCCGACACTACGGCAGGCGGGCTTATCACTGAGAATTTTATTCCTGAACTGACTCAGTTGGCAGAGGAGAATATTCATTTTTCCAATACGGAAAGTCTGGGCGGTGCCCTCTCCTATGCCGGAACCACCTGGACAGCGGCTGCAATGGTGGCGCAGACCTCCGGAATCGTTGTGAAGGTCCCTCTTTCCGCCGATAATTACGGCGGTGAGGATGCCTTTATTCCGGGCGTTGTCTCCATTGGCGAGATTCTGGAAAAGCAAGGTTATAATCAGACCCTGCTCTTAGGCTCCGATGCCGCCTTTGCCGGGCGGGACTCTTACTTCACCGAGCACGGAACGTACAACATTGTCGATATCGTATCCCTCAAGGCAGAGGGACGGCTACCGGAAGATTATCTGGAGTTCTGGGGCTATGAAGATCAAAAGCTTTTCAGTTTTGCCAAGGAAGAACTGACCAAACTGGCAGCGGAGGAGAAACCATTTAACTTTACCATGCTGACGGTGGATTCCCACTTCCCGGACGGTTATCTCTGCGCACTTTGCGGAAATGAGCATGAGGAGCAGTATGCCAATGTTCTCAACTGCGTCTCCAAGCAAGTGTTTTCCTTTATCGAATGGATCCAGGCGCAGCCCTTCTATAAAAACACCACCGTTATTATCAGTGGTGATCACCTGACTATGGATCCGAAGTTTTTAGCGGACATCGATGAAAACTATCAGCGGACGGTCTATAACTGCATCATTAACGCACCCAGCCAGCCGGCGCAGGAGACCAACCGGCAGTTCGCCACCTTTGATATGTTCCCCACCACCCTTGCGGCGCTGGGCGTCGAGATCGAAGGGGATCGGCTGGGGCTGGGCACCAATCTCTTCTCTGACCGAAATACCCTCACAGAACAATACGGCTATGAGGCACTCAGCGAGGAACTGGGAAAGAAATCTTCTTTCTATAATGAAGAATTCCTTGATATGCAGCAGAGCAGTTTATTTAAAGAATCATCCACGGAATGAAAATTTAGTGTGTACGGCAACGAAAAATACGTATTCGAGACTCAAAACGAGAAAATTCAACCGGATATTTAAAAAAGTGGAGCATTTCGCTCCACTTTTTTCTTGTATTTCGTCAAAAAAGATGGTATGATTAAGAAAATACAATAAAGGAGTATTAAAAATGGGAAAATTAAAAGCAACTATGCATGAATTCAAGGAATTCATCAGCAAGGGCAACATTATCGATATGGCCATCGGTGTTGTCATCGGTAATTCTTTTAAGGCCATCATTTCCTCCTTAGTCGACAACATGATCATGCCGTTGATCGGTCTGCTCTTGGGCGGCAAGGATTTTGAATCCCTCAGCATTACCATCGGTCAGGCAAAGATCGAATACGGTCTTTTTATCCAAAACATCGTTGATTTCTTTATCATCGCCGCCTGCCTGTTTATGATCTTGAAGGTCATCACCACCTTGAGCAAACTGCGCAAGAAGAAGGAAGAGGAAGAAAAGGCCGCCGAGCCCCCCGCAAAAAGCGATGATGTTCTGCTGCTGGAAGAGATTCGGGATCTGCTGAAGGATCAAAAAAATGGCTAAGATCAAAGGCGTCCATCATATCTGCATTAAATCCAGCGGGTTAGAGGAATTTAAAAAGCTGGTACATTTCTATCGGGATATTTTAGAACTGCCGGTGGTATACAGTTGGGGCGAAGGTGAAGCCCAAGGCATGATGCTGGATACCGGCGCAGGCTATCTGGAACTTTTCCCCAATGCTCAGGATCACCCCGGGCAGGGCGCGCTGCGGCATCTGGCGCTGGCGACTGACGATGTAGATGGCTGCATTGAAGCAATACGGGCGGCAGGATACCAGGTCACTACCGAACCCAAGGACATAGTGGTTGGTGGAATCCTTCCGGCAAGATTGGCATTCTGCATCGGACCTATGGGCGAAGAAGTTGAATTTTTCTGTGAGAAATAAAAAAATCGGTAGGTTTAAAAACCTACCGATTTTTTTTATTTCTTTAATTTGATCAAGTCAAAGTTCAGGAGAAAACCAAAGAATTTATTTTCCTGATACTTTTCAAGAATATAGTAAATCCCCTTGGTGATAAACCAAGCAACGATACCGGAAATGGCACCGACGATAACAGCAGCAATCACATCGCTGGGGTAATGCGCCATCAGGTAGTTGCGGGAGAAAGCCATGATGATGACATAGAGATAGCCCAGAGGCATCCACTTCTTCCGCCAAGCCAGAGTCAGAGCAGTAATTCCCGCCATGGCAGCGGTCACATGACCGGAGGGAAAAGAAAATCCCTCTTCCGCAGGCGAGCCAACTGCTTTCCACCATTCCGCAAATAATTCGGAATTTTCAAAGGGTCGAAGCCGCGCCACCTGATCCTTCAATACGATATTAGTGATCAAAGCCCCGCAGCAGACCGCACCGAAAAGGCAAACACCGATCTTACGGCTCTTAGAGAAGCACATCAGTACTGCCGCCAGTGCAAACATCCAAAGACCCTTCTCCCCTATTACCGTAATGATCTTCATCAACGGCGTCAAAATTCCGCCAGCACTTTCTGCCAAGCCATGCATAAACTCCAGGATACTACTATCAAATCCATAAAAAAACGTATTCATCCATTCTGCCATAACAGAACCTCCTAAGTTTTATATGCTTATTATATAGGATATGATAAAAAACTGCAAGTTAATATTTAAAAAGCCTACCCCGAGGGGTAGGCTTTTTAAGTTTGAGATTACATCTCGGCGAGCTTCTTCAGAGTTTCGATCTTCTCGATAGCAGCCTTTTCACCGGCAGTAAAGAGAGCTTCAGCTCTTTCGGGGTTCGCACGGCTCAAAGCATTGTAACGAACCTCGTTCATGATGAAGTCACGATAGCTCATGGTGGGATCCTTAGAATCGTAGATCAAGGGGTTCTTGCCTTCTTCAGCCAGTTCGGGGTTGTAACGATACAACTGCCAATAACCGGACTGAACAGCCTTCTTGGACTCTTCCATGGAAGTACCCATACCGCCCTTGATACCATGGTTGATACAGGGAGCATAAGCGATGATGATGGAGGGACCATTATAAGCCTCAGCCTCAGCAAACGCCTTCACGCACTGATTATAGTCAGCACCCATGGAGACCTGAGCTACATAAACATAGCCATAGGAGCGGGCAATCGCGCCCAGATCCTTCTTCTTGGTGATCTTACCGGCAGCAGCGAACTGAGCGATGGAACCGGAAGGAGTAGCCTTGGAAGCCTGACCACCAGTATTGGAATAAACCTCGGTATCGAAGACCAGGATGTTAACATCCTCGTTGGAAGCGATCACGTGATCCAGACCGCCGAAGCCGATGTCATAAGCCCAGCCGTCACCGCCCAGGATCCAGACGGACTTCTTAGCGATAAAGTCTTTCTGAGCCAAGATGCTGGCAGCAGCAGCCTTGCCCTTCTCGCAGCAATCAACCTTCTCCAGCTCTGCAACCAGCTTAGCGGTAGCAGCGGTGTTCAGCTTGGTATCATTGTAGGTAGCCTTCCACTCAGCGATGGCAGCCTTCAGGCTCTCGATGGTGGTGAAACTCTCCAGCTCTTCGATCTCAGCAGCAACCTTCTCACGCAGCTGAGTAGCACCCAGGAACATACCCAGACCGTGCTCAGCGTTATCCTCGAAGAGGGAGTTTGCCCAAGCAGGACCGTGGCCGTTCTTATCAACGGTGTACGGAGTAGAGGGAGAAGAACCACCCCAGATGGAGGAGCAACCGGTAGCGTTGGAGATATACATCCGATCGCCGAAGAGCTGAGTCATCAGCTTGGCATAAGGAGTCTCACCGCAGCCGGCGCAAGCACCGGAGTACTCGAGCAGAGGAGTCTTGAACTGAGAACCCTTAACGGACTCAACCTTGAATACCTCGTTGACTTCGGGCTTCTCGGAAACCTTCTTGTAGTTATAGTTGAAGTACTTCTGCTCACCGATCTGAGAATCCAAGGACTTCATCACGATGGCCTTTTCCTTAGCGGGACAGATAGCAACACAGCTACCGCAACCGGTACAATCCAGAACGGATACGCCCAGAGTGAAGGTCAGAGCATCCAGACCCTTACCCATCATCTTCTTGGTCTTCATGCCTTCGGGAGCAGCAGCAACCTCTTCAGCATTCAGAACGAAGGGACGGATAACAGC
>JAZREO010000020.1:0-15859 GCA_045660845.1 Eubacteriales bacterium | reverse complement strand
ACCACCAGCTTAGCGCAACCGATGGAATCCTCCTCGGCAGTGACTTCGGCACACTCCCGGATGATCTCACCCATCAGCTTGACAGCATCCAGGTTGATGCCCGCCTTGGTGGTGGCAACATTGATGGAGGAGCAGACCCGAGAGGTCTCCTTCAGCGCCCGGGGCAGGGAACGGATCAGATTGAGATCGCTTTCCGTCGCCATTTTATGGACCAGGGCGGAAAAGCCGCCGACGAAATTAATGCCGCAGGTGATCGCCGCCCGCTCCAGGGTCTTGGCGACCTTGACCATATCGTCCACCGAATAGCCGGGGGTCACCAGCGCAATAGGGGTGACCGCCACCCGCTTATTAATGATGGGCACACCGTAGGACCGAGCGATGTCCTCACCGGTCTGCACCAGGTTGCCCGCAAGGCGGGTGATCTTTTCATAAATACGCTGGCAAAAAGCATCCACATTCCGATCCACGCAATCAAAGAGAGAAATTCCCATGGTGATGGTGCGGATATCCAGATGCTCCTCATCGATCATTTTAATGGTTTCTAAAATATCGCCGTGATTCAGCATGACCGATCTCCTTATATTCTGTGCATGGAATCAAAGACATCCTCATGCATGACATGGACGATCAAGCCCATCTCTCTGCCGGCGTCTTCTATTTCCTTCGCCAGGGTGGCGAAATCCTTTGCAGACTCCCGGACCTCTACCCACATGATCATGGTGAAGGTATCCCGGCGAACCTTCTGGGTAATATCATTGATATTTACATTATTCTCAGCACAGATAGCGGAAAGCCGGGCAATGATGCCCACCCGGTCTCTGCCGATCACAGAAATGACAGCGTTCATACTTTTTCCTCTTTCTTTATTAATACTCTTATTTTATCATAACAGAAATAAAAAGCAATCTTTTATTGAAAATACTTATATTTATGTTAAAATAAGTATAAAAGGAGGGATGTGCTTGAAAACCGTAACATTACGCGCTTATGCCAAGATCAATTTAAGCCTGGACGTGGTAGGCAAACGGGAGGACGGCTACCACCTGCTGCAATCGGTCTTTCAGGGTATCTCCCTCTACGACGATGTGAGTGTCAGCCGGGAGGAGGGCTGCGGCGGGATCCGCATTCGCTGCAATCTGTCTTATATCCCCACCGACGAGCGAAATATCGTTCATAAGGTCGCCACTGCCTTTTTCAACGCGGCAGAGATCGGCGACTATCAGATCACCATCGACCTCAAAAAGATCATCCCCTCCGGCGCAGGGCTCGGCGGCGGCAGCGCCGACGGTGCGGCGGTCTTTTCCGCCCTCTGCCGGCTTTATAATGTTTCTTTTTCCGCCGAACAAGCAACCGAGATCTTAGCTCCCCTGGGTGCGGACATCCCCTTCTTTCTCTATAGCGGCACCATGCTGGCGGAAGGGATCGGCGAGATCCTCTCCCCTGCTCCTGCGCTGCAGGACTGCTTCATCGTGCTGGCGAAACCCAAGGCGGGCGCCAATACCAAGCAGATCTTCAGCAAGCTCAAGGAGGTGGGCATCCCCGCCCACCCGGATACAGACGGGGTCCTCAAAGCCCTGGAGACTCGGGATCTCTCCCTCTTAGCCCGGTCCACCGGGAATGTTTTGGAAAATGCCACCATTCCCTTA
This sequence comes from Eubacteriales bacterium, assembly GCA_045660845.1. Classification (GTDB taxonomy): domain Bacteria; phylum Bacillota; class Clostridia; order Oscillospirales; family QAKW01; genus QAKW01. Next base: position 14,213 of record JAZREO010000020.1, on the reverse strand, counting down.
TGTCCCCAGATCGGCAAGCTGAAGGAAATGCTGAAGGCGCAAGGCGCGGCGGTGGCGCTGATGACCGGCAGCGGCTCCTGTGTATTTGGCATCTTTGAGGATGAAAAGACTGCCCGCAGCGCCATGAAAGCACTTCGGGCGCAAACCCGCACCGTCTTTCTCACCCGCCCGGTCTGCCGCCCTATGCGAACGGAATAAAAAAATGCGACCCGATGGGTCGCATTTTTTATTTCTCCTCGAAATTGCATTGACCGCTGCAGCAGGAACAATTGCCGGGACAGCCGATGCATTTCTTCCCTTTTTTCTTGGCGCGGACAACATACCATGCCGCTCCGCTCAGAATCAATATCAATATTGCGATAATAATATAATTTTCCATACTCTTACTTTGCGCTGCCGGCAGTTGCCTTGCTCTTCAGCGCATATTCTTCCTTCAGTTTCTTATCCGAGCGGATGCAGAGGAATACGATCACAGCCACCATCGCAGCCACCGCAACCAGACCGGCAATGGCAGCGCCCACATTGAGAGAAGCAGGAGCGGTAAAGAGGGTGCCGAGGGTGTAGACCAGATAAGCAACCGTATAGCCTACAGCCAACTGGAGACCGATACCGCCCCAGAGCCACTTGCCGCTCTTCATCTCGGCATTCATCGCTCCGATCGCCGCAAAGCAAGGCGGACTATAGAGGTTGAACATCAGGTAAGCCAGAGCGGCGACCTTGGTGATCGCCATGACACCGGCTACCTCAGCGCCTGCGCCCTCCATCATAGCCAGCTCCTCGGTATCGATGAGATTTTCAAGACCCACAAAGCAGACAGCCAGAGTACCGACCACGTTTTCCTTGGCGATAAAGCCGGTAACAGCGGCAGCAGCCAGCTCCCAGCTAAGGACACCGACAATAGGTACCAGGAGATAGGCAAAGGGACCGGCAATAGATGCCAGGATAGAGGTATCTGCAGTCTCAGTCACCTTGAAACTCCAGGTAAAGGATTGCATGATCTGAACCGCAGTATTGCAGAGCAGGATGATGGTGGCTGCCTTCACAATATAAGCCCAACCACGGCTGCACATGGACTTGAAGGCGCCCCAGAGGCTGGGGATCTTGTACTCCGGCAGCTCGATGATAAAGAAGGACTTTCTCGCCTTATAGGCGGTGATCTTATTGACCAGCAGTGCGCCCAAGAAGATCAGTACGATACCGGAAAAGTACATCACAAAGCTGACCCAGCCGGCATTGTTGAAGAATGCACCGGCAAAGAGAGAAATGACCGGGATCTTGGCACCACAGGGCATGAAGGGAGTCAGCATCGCAGTCGCTCTGCGCTCCCGCTCATTCCGGATGGTACGGCTTGCCATAATACCGGGAACGGCACAGCCGATACCGATGACAAAAGGAATAACAGACTTGCCGGAAAGACCCACCTTCTTAAAGATGGGATCCAAAACCACTGCCACACGAGACATATAGCCGCAATCTTCAAGGAGTGCCGGCAGGAAGTACATGACCATGACCAGGGGCAGGAAGCCGACAACGGCGACCACGCCGCCGATAACACCATCGACCAGCAGAGCGGAAAGCAAGGGGTTGGCGTTTTCCATCAGTCCGCCGACCCAGCCCTGGAAGGTCTCCAGCCAGCCCACCAGAAAATCAGCAACGGGAGCGCCGACCCAAACCTGAGAGATCTGGAACACCAGCCACATAACCACAGCAAAGATGGGGATCCCCAGCCATTTATTGGTGAGGACTGCATCGATCTTATCGCCCACATTCTTATCCTTGGTCAGCACCTTGCGGGTCTCTACCTCTTTCACGATACCATTTACAAAAGAAAACCGCTTACGGTCCTCCGCCACAACCGCCGCCTTATCGGTCAGGTCGATCTCCTCCTGGACATAGGGTGCAGACTGGGTCTTGCCCACCTGCGCAACAGCAGTCTTAACCACAGTCTTAAGACCGTCCGCAGAAGTAGAAACCGTCTCGATGACCGGACAGCCCAGTTTTGCTGCCAGCGCTTCCGCGTCGATCTTGGTCTCTTTCTTTTTATTGATATCACTCTTATTCAGGGCAATCACCATGGGCACGCCCAGTTCCAGCAACTGGGTGGTAAAAAACAGGCTGCGGCTCAGGTTGGACGCATCCACAATATTGATAATGGCATCGGGATTTTCGTTCTTGATATAGGCGTTTGTGATGCTCTCCTCCGTAGTAAAGGGAGACATGGAGTATGCGCCTGGCAGATCCACAACGATCAGCGGCTCTTCGCCGGCGTGATACGCCTTTTTAATGGGATGCTCCTTTTTATCTACGGTAACACCTGCCCAGTTGCCCACCTTCTCATTCCGACCGGTCAGGGCATTATACATGGTGGTCTTCCCGGAATTGGGATTGCCTGTTAGAGCAATTCTCATGGTTGTTCCTCCTACATTTTCAGTTATTTTTAATCACAAGCAAAGTTAGCGAGCGCTAACCGCGATTCTTAAAGAAAACCGCTTTGAAGCGGTTTTCCATCATGCAATGATAATGGCTTCAGCCAACTGCTTATCGATATTGTATCTTCCGTCTTTAATGGATACAACGCACCCGCTCTTGAGGTGGGAAACCACGGTGATGGGTTCGCCACTGTAGCAGCCAAGGGAGAATAGGAACGCGTCCAGCTCCTCATCGTCGGTTTCGATCTGCTGAATGATGTATTCTTTTCCTTCCTGTGCGTTTGTTAAGTTCATCCGTACCTACCCTTCAAACTTAAATTAGCCTATGCTAACCATCATCATTATAATAACATCGCATAAAAAAGTCAACGGCTTTTCCGCAATTTTCCTGCTTTTTAGCAGGTTGCGCAACTCAGTTGCACAGTGCTAACTGTCAATTTGTGCAATCTGCCTGCTGCCTTTTGGGCAAACCGTAAAATTATGAAGTTTTTTTAAAAAATACTTTACAAATCGAAACTTGTCCGCTATAATAATAAGGCATTCCTGCAAAAAAGTATGCTGCTATAGCTCAGGTGGTAGAGTGCATCCTTGGTAAGGATGAGGTCGCCAGTTCAAATCTGGCTAGCAGCTCCATAGATGAATCGTCCCAATCGGGGCGGTTTTTCTTTTGCCCTAAAAACCGGCGACCTCATCCCGGGCGTAAAAAAAAGAGCCTATCGGCTCTTTTTTTATTGCTCTTCGGCATATTTTTTGATCGCTTCAAAGGATGCATCGCTGATATCGTGCTCGATCTTGCAGGCGTCCTCTGCCGCAATGACCGGGTCGACCCCCAGCCGGACAAGAAAATCAGTGATCAAAGTATGGCGCTCATAGATCTTCTCGGCGATGGCGATGCCGGATGCGGTGAGGGTGAGGGTGCCGTCCTTATCCATCAGGACATACCCGCCCTGTTTCAATAGACCGATGGCACGGCTGACGCTGGGCTTGGAGTAGCCCATATATTCTCCCACATCGATGGAATGAACATCTTTACTCTTTTTCGATAAGACATAAATGGTCTCCAGATACATTTCGCCGGATTCCTGCAAAGCCATGGAAACCCTCCTTTTCATACATTATCTATAGAATACCATAAAACTTATCTTTTTTCAACCCTTCTTCGTTTTCCATAAAAAAGGCTCTTTCTTGGGAAGAAAGAGCCTTTTTATATCAACAAAATTACAAGCGGGCGATGGTCTCCATGACATAGTCCGCAAAAGCGGCGCAGGTGGCGTCCTCGGCAGAACCGGTGGCGACCAGCTTACGCTCTGTTTCAGTACAGATGAGGAGTGCCTTTTCCAGTTTTTCGGCGGCATCTGTCCGGGCGATATGCCGAAGCAGCATAGCAGTCGCCTTGAAGATACTGGAGGGGTTAGCGTACTCGCCCAAGCCCTGCTCGATGAGACGGGGAGCAGAGCCATGGATGGCTTCAAACATGGCATAGGTATCCCCCACATTCGCGCTGCCGGCGGTACCGACCCCACCTTGGATCTGGGCGGCTTCATCAGTGATGATATCGCCATAGAGATTGGGCAGGAGAAAGACTTGAAATTGACTGCGGATGGCTTCATTGACCAAATTGGCAGTCATGATATCGATATACCAGTCCTCAGCGGTGATACCGGGGTATTCCTCGGCGATCTCATGACAGATACGGCTGAAATTCCCATCGGTCTTTTTCATAATATTCGCCTTGGTGACGATGGCAACATTGGTCTTGCCGTTGTTTTTGGCATACTCAAAGGCGGCGCGGGCGATCCGGCGGGTGCCGGCGTCGGTAGTGACCTTGAAGTCCATAGCAAGCTTGCCGGGGATCTCCACGCCCCGGCTACCCAGGACATATTCCCCTTCGCTGTTTTCCCGGTAAAAGATCCAGTCAATGCCCTGCTCCGGGACATTCACCGGACGGACATTGGCATAGAGATCCAGTTCCCGGCGCATGGTCACATTGGCGCTTTCCATGCTGCCGCCGTGGGGAGTGGTGGTGGGGCCCTTGAGGATCACATCACATTCCTTCAAAGCGGCAAGGGTATCATCGGGAATGGCTTTTCCTGCTGCCATCCGGGCTTCCAGGGTCAGTCCCTCAATGGTGCGGAGCTCGATGCTGCCGGACGCCAATTCGTCCTTTAAAAGAAAGCGGAGCACCCGTTCCCCCTCCCGGGTAATGATGGGACCGATTCCGTCGCCGCCGCAGATGCCGATGACGATCTTTTCCATTTTAGTAAAGTCTTTGGCTTCGCTACCGGCGGCAATTTTTTCCTGGCGCGCCAGCTGCTCGGTAATGAGGGTACGGAAGCTTTCGACTGCCTGATCGATATACTGCTGCATTATTGGTTCTCCTCCTTGGTAAAGGCAAGCAGACTGCCCGCTTTCAGAATGGCTTTCTGGCGGTCTGTAAAATTGCAGACCAGCGGAATCTCAAGCCCCTTGGTCTCATTGAGCAGGATCATTCTGCCGCTGTCCATGCCGGCGTAGATATTCTGAACCGTCAGTCGATCCCCTTGGTCGAGCTTTTCATAATCCTCGGGATCTTCAAAGGTCAACGGCATGATGCCGGCATTGATGAGGTTAGCGATATGGATCCGGGCAAAGCTCTTGGTAATGACCGCCCGAACACCTAAGTAAAGGGGTACCAGCGCGGCGTGCTCTCGGGAGGAGCCTTGTCCATAATTGATGCCACCGACAATGATGCTCTCCCCTGCTGCCTTGGCACGCTCCGGGAAGGTCTCATCGCAGACCCCAAAGCAAAACTTAGAAAGATAGGGAATATTGGAACGGTAGGGCAGAATCTTCGCGCCTGCGGGCATGATATGGTCGGTGGTGATATTATCGCCTACCTTCAGCACCAACTCCGCCGACAGCTTGTCCTCTTGGGGTTTGGCGTCCGGGAATTTCTTAATATTGGGACCACGAAGGATCTCCACCTCCTCCCCGGGTGCAGCCGGGGGGATGATAGCGCTATCATCGATCTTAAACTGCCGGGGCAGTTCCACCTTAGGGGCTATTCCCAGCAGGGTGGGATCGGTGATCTCTCCGGTGAGAGCGGCAGCCACTGCCGTCTCGGGAGAGACTAAGTAAACCTTTCCATCGGCAGTTCCGCTGCGCCCCTCGAAATTACGATTGAAGGTCCGAAGGCTGACGCCACCGGAATTGGGCGAAAAGCCCATGCCGATGCAGGGACCGCAGGCACATTCCAATACCCGGGCACCGCTGGCAAGGATATCAGAAAGGGCGCCACAGTCGGCGAGCATCGCCAGCACCTGCTTGGAGCCGGGAGAGATGGAAAGGCTCACATCGGGCGAGATGGTCTTGCCCTTTAAGAGCGCCGCCACCTTCAGCATGTCCAAGAGAGAGGAATTGGTACAGGAGCCGATGCAGACCTGATCCACCTTCGTCCCCTTCAGAGAAGAGACCGGCACTACATTATCCGGGCTATGGGGGCAGGCGATTAACGGTTCAAGGGTGGAAAGATCGATCTGAATAATGCGGTCATACTCCGCATCCGGGTCACTTGCCAGGGGGCGATAGTCCGCACCCCGTCCCTCCGCCTCCAAAAAGGCTTTGGTAACCTCATCGGAGGGGAAGATGGAAGTAGTGGCACCCAACTCGGTGCCCATATTGGTAATGGTAGCGCGCTCAGGGACCGAAAGGGTCTTGACCCCCTCGCCGCCCCACTCGACGATATAACCTACGCCGCCTTTGACAGAAAGGATCCGCAGCAGTTCCAGGCTGACATCCTTGGCGGTCACGAAATCTCGCAATTTTCCGGTCAATTCGACCTTCAGCATTTTGGGGCAGGTGATATAATAGGCGCCGCCGCCCATAGCCACTGCCACATCCAGTCCGCCGGCACCGAATGCCAGCATCCCAATACCGCCGCCGGTGGGAGTATGGCTATCCGAACCGATTAGGGTCTTGCCGGGGATACCAAACCGCTCTAAATGCACCTGATGGCAGATGCCGTTGCCGGGGCGAGAGAAATAGATGCCGTGCTTTTTGGCGATCGACTGGATAAAGCGATGATCGTCCGCATTCTCAAAGCCGGACTGCAAGGTGTTATGATCGATATACGCCACGCTTCGCTCGGTACGTACCCGGTCAATGCCCATGGTCTCAAACTCTAAATAAGCCATGGTACCGGTGGCGTCCTGGGTCAGGGTCTGGTCGATCCGCAGGGCAAGCTCGCTTCCCGGGGTCATCTCCCCTTTTATAAGATGTTCTTTGATGATTTTTTCAGCAATTGTAAGTCCCATTTTTTAGCCTTTCAAGATGTTATTTTTTGCATTTTCAGTATGTGCCAGAATAGCCTCGGCTGCTGCTTTCCCATCGTGAGCAGCAATGGCACGATAAATCCGCAGATGTTCCTCCACCGAGTCATGAGCTCGACGATCATTTTCCACCGAAAGTTTGCGGTAGCGCTGCACCTTTTTATGGAGCGGAGTAAGGGTGTCGCAAAGGATCGTACTGCCGGAGAATTTATAGATCAGTTCATGGAACTTACTGTCCATTCCTTTGATATGGTCGGAGTCCTGACGGGTCATATAGAATTCCTGCAGATCTAATGTCTCCTTCAACTGCGCCAGCTCCGCATCGGTGATCCGCTCCGCTGCCCGGGCTGCGGCGATACCTTCAATGCAAAGCCGCAACTCCATAATATCCTGCAGATCCTCCTGGGTAATGCCCAGCACCTTCATGCCCTTGCCGGTCTCCTCCACGAGATGCTCCTGCTGAAGCCGACGAAGCGCCTCCCGAACCGGGGTACGGCTGACGCCCAGTTCCTGGCAAAGCCGCATCTCGGTCAGGTTTTCGCCACGCTGGTAATGCCCGCTCAAAATGTCGGTCTCCAGCTTTTCAAATACCTGGTCAGCCAGGGAAAAATTCTTATGCTCGATCATGGTTCAGTTCCTCCCATTTATGCTCTAACTCAGCGGTGGAAAGATTGGTCTGGCGACCGTTCTCATATTCCAGGTCTACCCAGTCCTTCATGGCGATCACCCGGGGGTCCTTCTTGCCCACCGCTTCATCGCCGGTCAGATTATAATGCTCATTGACCCAGTAGGCAATGCCTGCCAGCCCGGAGGTCTTGCCGATCAGCACCGATGCAGGGCGCCCCAAAATCTTTTTGGTATCGAAGATATTATAGATCTCCTCGTCCTTCAAGAGTCCGTCTGCGTGAATGCCTGCCTTGGTTACATTAAAGTTTTCACCAATGAAGGGGGTCATCACCGGAATCTGATAGCCGATCTCATGCTTAAAGAAATCGGCGATCTCGGTAATGACGGTGGTATCCATTCCGTCCAGAGAGCCACGCAGAGAGGCATACTGCATCACCATCGCCTCCAGGGGCACATTACCGGTCCGCTCCCCAATACCCAAAAGCGAGCAGTTGACAGCCGATGCACCATACAGCCATGCAGTGGACGCATTGGCAACCGCCAGATAGAAGTCATTATGACCATGCCACTCCAAAAGTTCGCTGGGCACCTCCGAATAGTGCTGCAGACCATAGATAATTCCGGGGACGCTGCGGGGCAGGGTTACCTCTGAATAGGGAACACCATAACCCATGGTATCGCAAGCACGGATCCGCACCGGGATCTTGGCATCCCGACTCATCTTCATCAGTTCATTAACAAAGGGGACCACAAACCCATAGAAATCCGCCCGGGTAATATCCTCCAGATGGCAGCGGGGCATGACCCCTGCTTCAAAGGCCTGCGCCACCGCAGAAAGGTACTGATCCATCGCTTGACGGCGGGTCATCTTCAGCTTCTTAAAGATATGATAGTCGCTGCAGGAAACCAGGATCCCGGTCTCCCGGATCCCCAGATCTTTAACCAATTTGAAGTCCTCTTTATTGGCACGGATCCAGGTAGTGATCTCCGGAAATCTGAGTCCCAATTCCTGGCAGCGGCGCAGAGCCTCTCGGTCCTTCTCGCTGTAAACAAAAAATTCCGTCTGCCGGATGATGCCATAGGGTCCACCCAGTTTGGAGAGCAGCTGATAGATCTTGACGATCTGATCCACTGTATAGGGTTCTACCGACTGCATTCCGTCTCTAAGAGAGGTATCGGTGATCCAAATCTCCTCCGGCATCCCGATGGGCACCCGGCGATGATTGAAGGATACTTTCGGCACGTCTGTATAATTATAAACGTCCCGATACAGATTCGGTTCTGCGATATCCTGCAAGGAATATCGATAGGTTTCTTCTTCTAATAAATGAGATACATTGGATAATTCTAACATTTTTGAGCCTCCGATTGTACGATTGTATACAACTATACCTCTTTCTTGTGTATTTGTCAATATTATTTATATGAAAATTTTAGAATCACTTATGAAAGAAAAAAGACCCCAATTCATTTGGGGTCTTTTTTCGGTCTGTGCTTATTTTGGAAGTCTTAGTAGTTCTCTTTTCTTACCTCGAAGTAACTCTTGGGATGAGCGCAGACGGGGCAGAGTTCGGGTGCTTTCTTGCCCATGACCAGGTGACCGCAGTTGCGGCATTCCCACATGGTCTCCTCGCTCTTCTCAAAGACCTTCTGCATCTCCACATTGCTCAGGAGGGCACGATAGCGCTCCTCATGGGACTTTTCAATGGCAGCAACAGCCCGGAACTGGTAAGCCAGCTTGGTGAAGCCCTCTTCCTCTGCTTCCTTGGCAAAGGTATCGTACATATCGGTCCACTCATAGTTCTCGCCCTCAGCGGCAGCCAGCAGGTTGGCAGCGGTATCGCCCAGCTCGCCCAGCGCCTTGAACCACATCTTAGCGTGCTCCTTCTCGTTATCGGCGGTCTTCTGGAAGATGGCAGCGATCTGCTCGTAGCCTTCCTTCTTAGCAACCGATGCGAAATAGGTGTACTTGTTTCTTGCCTGGCTCTCGCCGGCAAAAGCGGTCATCAAATTTTTCTCAGTCTTAGATCCTTTCAGTTCCATGTTGGTTCTCCTTTTTATAAATAAATTTAATTTTGACACTTGTTACAGAGGTAATGGATGCCCAGCTCATATTCCCTTACCGGGAAGCCCAGCCGATCTTCCATCTCCTCCAGCAGCCCCTCTGACGGATGGTCGCAGACCTTGCCGCATCCATCACATATGAGGTGGATATGAGGAATATGACTTTTATCGTATCGGTCCGTCCGATCCCGGAAGGTGATCTTCTTGATCTCCCCCTCCTCAGATAGGCGGATCAGGTTATTATAGACCGTCGCCAATGCGATTCCGGGCATCTCTTGCTTGGCACGCTGATAGATCTCATCCGCCGTCAGATGCCCGCCCGATTCCCGGATCAGCCGCAGGATCAACGCCCGTTGCTTGGTCATCTCCTCACCTCCGTTTTTTAGAATTGTTCTAAATCTTGATTGTATTATAACAGAGGTTTTTTCATTTGTCAATATGTTTTTTAGAATTATTCTAAAAAATTCTCGCTGCGTCCACAGCGAGAATTTTCTACATTATAATATTATTCAAACAAGCTCTTGCCGGTCATTTCGGCGGGGATAGGCAGATCCAGCCATTCCAGCATGGTGGGGGCGATATCGCAGAGCTTGCCACCCTGACGAAGCTTGCAATCGTAGTTATATACGATAAAGGGAACCGGATTGGTGGTATGGGCTGTAAAGGGAGAGCCGTCCACATCCAGCATCCGATCTGCATTGCCATGGTCGGCGGTCATAAACATGGCGCCGTCCATCTTCTTGACCGCATCCACTACGCGCCCCACGCAAGCATCGACGGTCTCAACCGCCTTAACAGCAGCCTCGAAAACGCCGGTATGACCTACCATATCGCAGTTGGCAAAGTTGAGGATAATAACATCATACTTGCCGCTCTCGATATGCTCCACTACCTTATCGCAGACCTCCGGAGCGCTCATTTCCGGCTGCAGATCGTAGGTCGCCACCTTGGGGGAAGCGATCAGTTCCCGATCCTCGCCTTCAGAAATAGTCTCCACGCCGCCGTTGAAGAAGAAGGTAACATGGGCGTATTTCTCCGTCTCAGCGATCCGCAGCTGAGTCTTGCCACAAGCGGCAAGGTAGGCACCCAGAGTATTATCCAAAGACTGGGGCTTGAAAGCAACGTGAACGTTCGGCATAGAAGCATCATACTGGGTCATGCAGACATAGTAGAGCGGGAAACAGCCGTTTTTCCGCTCAAAGCCGCTGAAATCGGGATCTACCAGCGTCCGGGTGATCTCCCGGGCACGGTCCGGGCGGAAGTTGAAGAATACCACGCTGTCATTTTCACTGATGGTCGCACCCTCCACGCAAACGGTGGGGACAACAAACTCATCCGTCACATTCTTGCCATCCGCATCAACCATCTCATAGGATGCCTTGATAGCGGCAACGGGATCGGCATTTTTGATGCCCTCCCCATAGCAGAGGGCGGCATACGCCTTTTCCACCCGCTCCCAGCGGTTATCCCGGTCCATGACATAGTAACGACCCATGACCGTCGCCACCTGACCCACACCGATCTCACGGCATTTCTCCACACATTCGGCGACGAAATCTGCTCCGCTGGCAGGAGGCACATCCCGCCCGTCCAGGAAACAATGAACATAAACTTTGCTGAGTCCGTTTTTCTTTGCCATCTCCAAGAGTGCCCAAAGATGGCTGTTATGGGAATGAACGCCGCCGTCGGACATCAAGCCCATCAGGTGCAGGGCAGTCCCCTGCTCCTTGGCATTATTCATGGCACCCATAAGGGCTTCATTTTCAAAGAAGTCCCCGTCCAGGGTGCTCTTGGTGATGCGGGTCAATTCCTGGTAAACAACCCGACCGGCGCCGATGTTGGTATGACCCACCTCACTGTTGCCCATCTGTCCGTCAGGAAGACCCACATCCATGCCGGAAGCTCCGATGGCGGTGGTGGGACAATTTTCTTTCAACGCATCAATATTGGGGGTTTTAGCGGTATAAATGGCATTACCCTCTGTAACCGGGTTATTGCCAAAGCCGTCCAGAATACAAAGAACTAAAGGTTTTTTACTCATCTTACTTCACTCCATGCACAACAACGGAGAAATCCTCCGCCTTCAAGGATGCGCCGCCGATCAAGCCGCCGTCCACATTGGGTTTTGCCAAAAGCCCCTCTGCATTCTTGGGGTTCATGGACCCGCCATACTGGATGGTGATCTCCTCAGCAGCCTCCGCTCCAAACATTTCAGCCACCGCAGCACGGACAAAGCCATTGCCCTCGTCTGCCTGCTCATCGGTTGCGGTAACGCCGGTCCCAATGGCCCAGACAGGCTCATAAGCGATGATAACATCCTTAAGCTGCTCGGCAGTCACATTGGTCAGCGCCATCTTGGTCTGATATTTCAAAAGGGTCTCGGTATAACCCAGCTCTCTCTGCTCTAAGGTCTCACCCACGCAAACGATGGGCTTCAGCCCTGCATCGAGGGCGGCGAGGGTCCGCAGGTTGACGGTCTGGTCGGTCTCCCCAAAGTACTGGCGGCGCTCGCTATGACCGATGACCACATATTCCACTCCGCAGGCGGTCAGCATCTCCCCAGAGATCTCGCCGGTATAAGCACCAGACGCCTTGAAATGGACATTTTCGGCGCCGATCTTAATATTAGAACCCTTGGCAGCCTCTACTGCAGCAGCAATATCCACAAAGGGAACGCAAAGCACCACTTCGCACTTAGCGTCTGCCACCAGGGGCTTCATTTCTTCAATGAGCGCAGCAGCCTGGGAGGGGGTCTTATTCATCTTCCAGTTGCCTGCGATGACATACTTTCTCATCTTTACAAATCTCCTTTATTACTTGAATAGACGGAACGACCTTGCCGCTCCGTCTATTATCGTTTGATTATTTATTGTTGAGAGCAGCGATACCGGGCAGTTCCTTACCCTCGAGGAACTCGAGAGAAGCACCGCCGCCGGTGGAGATATGGGTCATCTGCTCACCAAAGCCCAGGGTGTTGACTGCGGCAGCACTGTCGCCACCGCCGATGACGGTCACCGCATCGGTCTCAGCCATTGCCTTGGCAACTGCCATAGTACCCTTTGCCAAAGTGGGGTTCTCAAAGACGCCCATGGGTCCGTTCCATACAACGGTCTTGGCAGACTTCACAGCCTCAGCAAAGAGTTCTGCGGTCTTGGGACCGATGTCCAGACTCATCATATCTGCAGGGATCTTATCCGCATCCACAACGGAGACCTCGATCTCAGCATCGATGGGGGTGGGGAACTCCTTAGCGATGGTGCAGTCGATGGGCAGAAGGATCTTAACACCCTTCTCCTCCGCCTGCTTCAGCATCTCACGGCAGTATTCGATCTTGGTTTCATCCAGGAGAGAGGTGCCGACGGAATAACCCTTAGCAGCAAGGAAGGTATATGCCATACCGCCGCCGATGATGAGGGTATCTGCCTTCTTCAAGAGGTTCTCGATCACAGTCAGCTTATCGGCGACCTTTGCGCCGCCCAGGATGGTTACAAAGGGACGCTCAGGGGCATCCACAGCGTTGCCCAGATACTGCAGCTCTTTGCCGATCAGATAGCCGGCAACAGCCTCCTTGACATAGCTGACAACACCGACAGTAGAGCAATGGGCACGGTGCGCGGTACCAAAGGCGTCATTGACAAAAATATCAGCCAGAGAGCCCAGATCCTTGCTGAACTCCTCGCCGTTCTTGGACTCTTCCTTGCGGAAACGGGTATTCTGCAGCAGGACCACATCGCCGTCCTTCATGGCAGCAACAGCAGCCTTGGCATTCTCGCCGACCACATTATCGTCCGCAGCGAAAACCACTTCCTGACCCAGCTTCTCGGAGAGACGCTTGGCAACAGGAGCCAGGCTGAAATCAGCCTTATTCTCATCCTTGGGCTTGCCCAGGTGGGAGCAGAGGATGACGCGACCGCCGTCAGCGATCAGCTTCTTGATGGTAGGCAGAGCAGCGTTGATGCGGTTCTCATCGGTGATAACGCCATTCTTGAGGGGAACGTTAAAGTCGCAGCGGACCAGGACGTTCTTGCCCTTGACGCAAATGTCGTCTACAGTCTTCTTGTTGTAAGCCATGACAAAAAACTCCTTTATTTAAATATAATCTTTTACCAACGATAATTTTACCATTATTTTCGTCATATTGCAATCATTTTATTTTCATAAATTCACCGAAAATTCATTGTTTTATGCGGGAAATTATGGTATAATACCTACTTGTATGAATTTATCATTCTAAGGAGTATCGATAAATGGGACTTTTTGATAAACTTTTCGGTTCACATTCCGACCGGGAGCTAAAGCGCATCCAGCCTATGGTGGATCGGGTATTGGCATTGGAAGATACCTATTCCGCCATGAGTGAGGAAGAACTGAAAAACCAGACCAGCCTTTTAAAGAACCGCTTGCAGCAGGGCGAGACGGTGGACGACATTCTGCCCGAAGCCTTCGCCACCATGCGAGAGGCGGCTTGGCGGGTCTTGGGAATGAAGCACTATCCGGTACAGATCATCGGCGGAATCGTCCTGCATCAGGGCAGAATTGCCGAGATGAAGACCGGTGAGGGTAAGACCCTGGTCGCCACCCTCCCCGCCTATCTTAATGCTCTGACCGGCGAAGGGGTGCACGTAGTCACCGTCAACGACTATCTTGCCCAGCGTGACAGCGAGTGGATGGGCAAGGTCTACCGTTATTTGGGACTGAGCGTCGGCTTGGTCATCAACGGACTGAAGCCGGAGGAAAAGAAGGCCGCCTACGCTGCAGACATCACCTACGGTACCAACAATGAATT
>JAZREO010000019.1:0-3443 GCA_045660845.1 Eubacteriales bacterium | reverse complement strand
ATATTGGTGGGGACAGTCAGGTCCTCTACCTCTGGGCGCAGCCCCTTTTCCCGCACCTCGATAAAGGCAGTGGTCCCTCGGATATTGATGGACATCCAGGAGAGCTTTTCATTTCCGGTCAAATAATGGTTTTCCAGCGTATTGACATCCGCATTCCGGCGGGTCCCTATCCCAAAACCCATTGCCTGCAGATCACTGATGATCTGGGTAGCAGAGGTCTCCTCACAGCCCAACACCTCCACCTGCCAGATAAAGCCGGAGCTATAAAACACGATCCCTAAAAACAGCGCCAGCCCCACCGCCAAGCCCCACCGCTTTTGAAAGGGACGGATAACCATAAAAAGACCCCGCTTTTTCAAGATCCGGACGCGGGTGCCGGTCTTGAACGCCGGCTGACGCAGGCGCTTAAAGTCCTTTCGTGGAACAATAAAAAGCAGCGTCCCCTCTTCGGTACGGCAGGGAGATCGCAGGGGGATCCTGCGGCGATGCAGCAGGTTGATGAATTGTTCGATTTGATTGCCCCGGGCTTCCACCTCCACCCGTCCGCCGAAAAAAGCAAGCCGATCCTTCATTTAAATTCCCTCCCATTCGATCCGCTGCAACCGGCCGGTGACCCGGAGTCCTCCGTCACCGAAGTGTGCTAAGTCAAAATCGGTGCCGTAGATCACCAAAAGATACTTTTTCATATAGATCCTGACCACCTCTTTTTCGTAAGTATGGATCCCCTTGGCGCCCTCTACCTGCACCGTATTGCCGCCCCAAATCTCGATGCATTCGTCCAGTCCGGTGGCAAATTCCGGCAGATCCATGCACTGCATGAACCGTTTAATGGCACCTGGTCCGTGGTTTTTGCGTTTTAATTTTCGTTTCATCTTGATCCCTCATTTCGTTATTATTTCTATGAGAAAATCATAAATAATACCATGAAAAAATACGCAAAAATCATTTTTACTTTTTTACTACTCCTCATGTTACCGTTTCTTTTGCTGGAGGGCAGCCGCGCCGGCGAGGGGGTACGGCAGGGTCTAAACCTCGCCTACCGAGCAGTGCTGCCGGCACTTTTCCCCGCCATGGTGGTCTGTGGCATGATTGGAGAGCTTTCGGAGTATATCCCCCTCCCCACCGCCTGGACCGTATGGCTCACCTCCCATCTCTGCGGCTTTCCCTTAGGCATCAGAACGCTGACCCGCACCTATCACCGAGGGTTGCTCTCCCGGCAGCAGGCAGTCCGCCTTTCCGCCTGTTGTGCCAACGCTTCCCCGGCATTTTTGGTGGTCTATGTCGGCGGTAAGGTTTTAGGCAACACCCGCGAGGGCGTTTTGCTACTCATCGGTCAAACACTCATCTCCTTGACCATTGGTATTGCAAACGGGGCTTTGAAGATCACTGCGCCGCCGCTTGCCGAAGAAAAATCGTTGCTTTCGGTGACAGCGAGCAGCGTCTCCGGGGCAGTACTGGGCGGGCTGACCCTAACTGGTTATATCACCTTTTTTTCCATGATCGCCGCCTTAGCGAAAGAGTTGCCCTTTTTCAGCTACCTCTATGGATTCTTAGAGCTGACCGGCGGCATCCGAGGCAGCTTTTTACTTGCCGCCGCCATGGTGGGATTTTCCGGTTGCTCGGTGCTTTTGCAAAACGCCGCTTTTTTAGCAGAGGAAAAATTACCGATCCTTCCCCTGGTGTTGGGTAAATTCATTTATGCCCTGGGGCTGCCGCTGTTGAGCGCAATTTTAAAATTGCTTTGACAAACAGCGAAATACAGGGTATAATGTCAAGAGAAGTACATAGATTGGAGAATAAAATGATTTTTTCCAAAGAGATCGAAAAAATTTGCGCTTACTGTGAGTACGGCAGGTCCATCTACGGCACCGAGGATATTATCTGCACCAAAAAGGGCTTAGTCCGGGCAGATTTCAGCTGTAAAAAGTTTCTCTACACACCCCTGCGTCGTACCCCGCCCAAGCCGCTCAACCCGGACTTCCAGTCCCTGGACTTACCAAAATTGGACGACTAAATTTTTCCATTAGAAGAAGATAAATGCACCGCCTTTGCGGTGCATATTTTTTATAGGCAACACACATAATAGAATCGTCCCTCGCGGACAACGGCAGAGCGAAGGCAGAAGCCTTCGCAAGGCGAAGAACAGCTGTTTCATGCGCATCCAAACGGAAACCGCAGGTCTTCGGTAAGGGCGCGGCCTGCGGAGAGAAAAACGGTGGGCAGGCTGACGCGTAAATCGTAATTTGGGAGATGCGCTCCCAAAGGCACCGTTTTGTAAAAGAGGAAAGTGCGCTTTTATCCGCGTTTCGGACCATCCGAGCAGCAGGACCCAAAACCGCAATGCTTTCAAAAAGCGCAGTATCTTTCCCCCGAACGGGAGGCTGTATCCCGGCGGCATAGAAAAAGAGCGGAACGCCGATGGCGTACCGCTCTTTTTATTTTCTCAAAGTTATTCACAAATATTGCAAAAAACCAATGTCCGCAAAACGAAAAATGCCGACTCAGCTGACCTGATTACTGATTCACCATCGATCTTAGCAACAATATGATCTCTGGTTAGTCCGCCAATTGGTTTTCCTGCAGGTGGAGAATATGCTCCGGCAGGCTTTTTAAATGAAATAGCAGGCAGGAGGGATAAAGCTCTATATTATCTAATTGATTTAAATCAACCCAATGAAACTCCTTATTTCTTTGCTCCTCCCCTAATTCATTTAAAACAGGGAAATTTTTCACCGGGATAGCATTGGGATCTTTGAACTCCGCAAGATAAAAAAGATTCACCTGATGGCAAGGTGTTTTATCTTCAAAAAATCGTTCGACCACAGCCGCCAAACGTCCAACCTTCACCGCCGCTCCGGTCTGCTCCATTAAACGGTGTGCGAGAGATGCCTGGGTGAATTCTCCAAAAGAAAGATAGCATCCGGGAATTTCGTAACGTTCTTCAATGATTGAATATCGCAGCAAAAGTTTGTTCCCTCTGTAAAGTAATCCTCCTATACAGCAAGAAAACATCCAATCCTTCTGCTGAAAACAAATATCATTTCCCATTTATAGACCTCCGGCAAAAAGTGAAAGCCGTTCTGATTATTCAGAACGGCTTTATTATGTCGGCATTACGTATCTTCCCGGGCCGTCACCAGCCAAGTATTGTCCGCATGAAGTTGCTTAACTACCGTGTTCGGAATGGGAACGGGTGGGACCAACTCATAATCAACACCGACTACTTTGAAAGTACCTTGTACTCTCAAAACTGAACAGAAGACACTTTAAAAGTTTGCATTGTACTCGTGTACACATTTTCTTGGTCAAGCCCTCGATCTATTAGTATCAGTCAGCTAAACATGTTACCATGCTTACACCCCTGACCTATCAACCTCGTAGTCTTCAAGGGATCTTACTAGTTTACACTATGGGAAGTCTTATCTTGAGGGTGGCTTCACGCT
>JAZREO010000018.1:0-1290 GCA_045660845.1 Eubacteriales bacterium | reverse complement strand
ACCTGCTGCTGAGAAGAAACCAGCAATTAGTTTTGTTGCAACTATTGTAATACCAAATCCAATAACTGCTTGTAATAAATAAGTCGATACTGTTGTGACACCTGTATTAAAAATCTCAACGGTGCGCTCTTTTGTCAGCTTGCCTTTTCCGCCTTTAAAGGTGGATGCGATAAAGCCCAGTGCCAACGCATGATAAGTAATGATCTCCAACGTTGCCGTCCCGTTTCCGCCGAAAAAGGCGGTATCAAAAAGATGGTCGCCGGTGATCATGCGATAGATTCCTGCCAGCGCCAGCAACATTCCGCCGCCCAGTACCGAGGTGGGGATCAGCGACGCCTCCAGCCACCGGATCGATCTTTTCAACATATTGGCGCAGATCAGACTTAAAAGCAGCACCATGATCAAATTGATCGCACCCCAAACATCATAATCCCAAAAATGTTCCATTTCCGTCCCCTTCTGTCTTGTTCTTATAGTGATGATAAAAATTGACATATTTCAGTGCATTAAACCGCGCGTCCCCCATGATCTGAAAGACCCGATCACCGAAATAGATATTCAGCTTATTGCGACCCAATACCGTGACCGCACCCGTCTCCCCAAAGGGAAAGACCATTTCATCAATGGTAATACGGTCACTATAGAGGCAGATCTCCGCCTTTTTCCGAAGCGGCACCTTCTTTTGATAAAGGAGCACCTCCGAAAGCCGGATGAGTTCCCGGTAGGCAGGTTGCTCAATATATGAACGGATATCCAGCTGACGGACAAAGTTATACTGCCAGTCGTACCAATCGGCAACAAACCGAAAAGGAAATTCCTCCCCCACCCCTTTCAATTCCTTGGTGGGAAGATAGCGGATCTGCCGCCGGCACTTTTTACAGCTCACCAGATCCCGATGACTTTCAAAGGTAGAAAGCCCGCAATGGGGGCAGATATAAATGCAGCGTTCTAAGTATTGCGCCAGGTTTTTATGGTGATACTCCCCGTCCACCCGGGCTTCATCTACGCCCAACTCCCGGATAATCAGCGCCATCATTTCCTCGTCGGTGAGCGTTGCATATTCCTCCGGCTCCACCACCCGGGAAACATAGGCGCGCATCCTGCCCTTACGGACATCGTCGCACCACCGGGGCTGGACACCATAGCCGCCCTCGATGCGAAAGATCGCCAAGGGCAACTTCAGCACCCGCATCAATTTCACGATAGAGGGCTTGATATAGCAAAGCTTGCCGCTATAAGTACGGTTCCCTTCAGGCGCAAGGGCGATGGTGCCACCCTCCTTCACCACCC
>JAZREO010000017.1:0-3390 GCA_045660845.1 Eubacteriales bacterium | reverse complement strand
CCCTGCTGGATGGAAACGCAGACAATGATCGCTACTGCCAGTACCAGAATTGCAGAACCGAAAATATATAATGCCATTGATTTCACGACCTTTCAATTTCAAGTAGTAATTATTCTATCATAAGAATGATAAAAAAGCAAGAGTTTTTTACAGAGAATACGCCCCGTCAAGTTTTTAACAGGTTCAAGAGGCTGCCGTTGTCGAAAAATAGTTTTGAACAGGGAAAAAAGGGATAATATGGGGGTTTTTGGGGGCAAAAGTGCAGAGTTTTTCACATTTTGAACAGACTTATCAACAACTTTTATGTAAACAAAGGTTAACCGATTGTGAAAAACTTGACCAATTTTTTCGGATTTTAAGAGATTTTTTTAGTTCTTTTTTCTTTTTTTGTGGATGCACCAGGCGATGTACCAGGCGATCATGAAAGTGATGCCACCGAAGATCATAATACGGATCAGCAGGATGGAAAGTGAGAAGATGGCGTTGACTGCCAGCAGGACAACTGTCAGCCCGGCATGGAGCAGCACCGCCCAGGGATGGAGCTTTACTTTTTGCTTGCGGTTGATCAGCAGGGCAAGGAGATTGCCCGCGACGACGGCGGCGATCAGCATCAATGCCACAATCCAACCGTCTAAATACCCAAACTCCTCGGTATTAAGAATAAAGGAGGAGGGGGAGAGGAACCGCTCATAGTAATAGGTCAGCGCCAGAATATTGAGCGTCAGGGTTCCTGCCAGCAAAGCAGCAGAGGAACCCACCTTATGATATCCGATATAGCCGGCATAGCCGCCCAGAGCGGCGTAAAAGACCAGCTCTGTCGCCAGCCGAAAGAATTGCAGTCCGGTGGTAAAAAGGGTCAGCCAAGGGAAAAGGAAGGCCGCCATCAGAGGAATGGTCAGTGCCATGAAGAAGCGAAGATCCACCAGATTTTCGTCCTTCTTTTTGCCGTCTTTCAGCCAAAGGATCATGAGGACCGCAAAGGCTGCCACAGTAAGCCCAAAAAGGACCGGCAGCAGCCAGATCAGCATGGGGCGGAAGATGAGATCATAGCGATAGCGGGCGAGCCGCTCCAGCCAGAGGACTCCCGCAAAGAGCAGCAACCCGAAAAAGAGCAGACTGATCCGCCCATTGATAATATCCAGTTTTTTTGCGTGCTTTTTTTTCATAATGGCACTCCTTTATAAATTCCCCGTGCGGTCCAGCAGGATGGGCAGTAAAAACGCTGCCGCGTCCTCGGTACGCAGGATCCGCCGTCCCAGAGAGCAGCAGGGAAGGCTATCCGCCTCCTCGGGGGTCAGTCCCCCCTCCGGACCGATGAGGAAGGCAAGAGAGCCTTCGCGGGGAAGCGCCGGAATAGGGGCGTCGGAATTCTCATAACAGATAAAGCAAGCGTCCGCCTGCCGCATCTCTTCCACCGCCTCGGCGAAGGACATGGTCGGCGCGAGCTCCGGCAGGATGCTTCGCCCGCTCTGGGTGGCGGCAGAGGCGACGATCTTTTCCCAACGCTTGCGCTTATTTTCATTGGGTGCAGCGCCGATGGATCGGGCGCTCTGCACCGGTACGAACCGAGTGACGCCCAAGGGGGTGCAACGGTGGAGGACCTCCTCCATCTTATCGCCCTTAGGCAGGCATTGATAAATCGTAATAGACAGTTTGCTCTCGCTGACCGCCGGCTGACGCTCCAGCACCTCAAAGGTTGCGGCATCCTTGGTGCAGGCGGTCATTTTGGCAAGGTAGTCCATGCCCTTGCCGTCGCTGAATATCGCTGTATCCCCCACCGCCATCCGGCGGGAGCGGGTAAGATGCCGATAGGTCTCTCCCTCTACGGTGAAGATCTCCTCCGGCACAGTGGGTAAAAAGAAATGTTCCATTTTATTTCCTCGCTGTAATGGCGACCCAGCCGCGTTCTTCCTCGATATTTTCGATGGTCAGCCCCGCCTTCTGAATGGCGGCGACCAGCTCGTCCTTGCGGTCATCGATGATGCCGGAGGCGATGAAAAGACCGCCGGGCAGAAGCACCTGATGCAGATCCTTCAAAAGGGTCAGGATCACATCCGCTACGATATTGGCGACGACGATGGGATACTGCCCATCCACTACGCTCAAAAGATCGCCGGCGGCGTAAGCCGTCTTGCTTTCCAAGCCGTTGAGGGCGGCGTTACGGCGGGCGACCTCCACCGCTAATTGGTCGATATCACAGCCGAAGGCGCTCTCTGCCCCCAGCAGTACGCCGCCGATGGAGAGGATGCCGCTGCCGCAGCCCACATCCAAAAGGGTCTTGCCGGTGAGATCGGTCTTGGTCAGCGCCTTTAAGCAGAGGCGGGTGGTTTCATGGGCGCCGGTACCGAATGCCATGCCCGGATCGATCTTCATTACGGTCTCGCCGGGATCGGAAGCGTAGCTCTCCCAAAGGGGGACCACCACCAGCCGCTCCACATGGATGGGCTTATAATACTGCTTCCAGCCGCTCTGCCAATCCTCCTCCGGCAGGTCGGAGACGGTAATCTCCAGGGTGCCGTAAAGGGCGGATTCGGGGGTTTGGCGCAGGTTTTCGATGCGACGCTCAATGTCCTTAAACAGTTCCGCTCCCTGCTCATTATCGGCGGCATACACCTTGATGACGGTGCGGTCACTCTGCCGTTTCAAGAGTTCCTCGTCCACATAATCCCAATGGGGGGTGACGGTATCCAGAAACTCCTGAAAATCCTGGGGGTCCACAACCTCAAAGCCTCCCACCCCGGCGGCGATCAGCAGGTTGCTGACCGTCTCCTGTCCGGTGGAGAGGGTCTCGATGTTCATCTGCTTATAGTTCATGAAAATTACTCCTTGGATAATATGTCGGAAATAATACTGTTTGACAAATAAAAGCCTTTTTCTGTTAAAATAAACCGTCCGTTCTGCACTTTGGCAAAGTCCCGGTATTTCAAGGGGTCAATACCGTTCGGCAACAAAGAAAGGGGGATGCCCTCATGGGTCCTCAGCCCCAGCAATATCTGCTCAACCCGCGCTTCCTCCTGGGAGATGGGGGTGGGGTGACGGAGAGGAAATGGATCTTTACAGAAATCCTCCCGATCCTCGGGAAAAGCGTACCGCACGCCCTGCCAGAAGGAATGGGCAGCGGGACCCAACCCGATATAGTCGGTACGCCGCCAGTATGCCAAATTATGGCGGGAGGAAAAGCCGGGCTTGGCAAAATTGGAGATCTCATAATGCTCCATTCCCGCCTCCGCCGCCTTGCGGCAGAGCAGTTGCCAAAGGCGCTCCTCCTGCTCCTCATTCATAGGAGCAGCAGTCTTGCCTAAGGGTGTCCCTTCCTCCAGCTGGAGGGAATAGGCGGAAAGATGGGTGATGGGATAGGATAGCAATGTATCCAAAGTATCCTCAAAGGTC
>JAZREO010000016.1:0-17796 GCA_045660845.1 Eubacteriales bacterium | reverse complement strand
CGTTTGAGATAGGTACTGTATTCTTGGTTTGTCATATTGTTCACCTCAAAAGCAGTATCTGCGGCAGACAAAAAAATATGCGCCTTTGCGGCGCATATTTTTATAAATTTACAATTTTTGCTCCCAGTAGCTCTGCTTCCTCTTTCAGGTGGGTAACTGCTAAGATAGGACCATCCCAGTTTTCCGATATGAGGGCGGCGGTTCGCTGCTTGGTGGTATCATCTAAGCCGTTGAAGGGCTCGTCTAATATGAGGATCGTCGCCTCGGTACAGAGCGCCCGAGCAATGGCGACCCGGCGGCGCATCCCGCCGGAAAGGGCGGCGGGATACTGATCTAATTCCGCACCCAATCCCAATTTTTCTAATAGTATCTTTGCCTTTTCCGGATCTCCCGCAAGTGCTGCGTTTTGCAGGACGGTCTTATGCGCCAGCAGACGATCTTCTTGAAAGACCGCCGCCACCGGGCGAGGCTGCTCGGCAATGGTGCCTTTTTGGGGCGTTTCCAGCCCCATCAACAGCCGGAGCAGGGTGGTCTTTCCGCAGCCGGAGGGACCCATCAGGGCGATCCGTCCCTCGATGGCGAGGGAAAAATCGGCGAAGATCTGTTTGTCGCCGTAGGAAAAAGAAATATTTTTGAATTCAATCATGCTTTTTCTCCTTCCAGATGGCGTTTAAAAGCAGCTCCAGCCCCAGGGAAAGCAGGGCGATGACCACCGTCAGTGCAAAGACGGCGGGGGTCTCCAATTGCAGCTTTGCGCTCTGCAAAAGATCGCCTAAGGACGCATCGGGGCGGCAGATGACCTCTGCGGCAACGCCGCTCTTCCAGGCGAAGCCCAGACCGGTCACGCAAGCGGTACGGAAATGAGGCGCCAGCGACGGCAGACGAATCTCCCGCCAGATGCGGCGGCGGGAAAGTCCCAGTACCTTACCCATCTCCAACTCTTTAATGTCCGTATTTGCCATGCCGGTGCGGATGTTGCTCCAAAAGAGGGGGAGTACCATCAGAAAAGAGATAAAGACCGGCAACCAGGGGGTATGGATCCAGACCAGCGCCAAGATGATAAAGGATGCCACCGGCACCGAGCGGATCAGGTGCAAAAGGGGAGAGAAGAGCCAGTCAAAGGGCGGGCACCGATCCGAAAGGATCCCGCCCAGGGTTCCGACGATTGCCGCCAGCGAGAAGCCGCAAAGGATCCGCAGCATGGAAAGGGCAGCCGCTACCCAGAATTCCGGCGTAACGACCAGCGCCCGGAGGGCGGTAAGGGTCTCTACCGGGGTGGGGACCAGCAGCTCCTGGTGGACGACCAGACTGATGACCGTCCAGACGGCGATCCAGATCAGCGTACCTGCAGTTTTTTTCAGCCAGATAGGGGTCTTTTTCATTGCTTCATCCAATCCTTCAGGGCGCTAAGGCACGCTTCTGCGTCCCTGCGTCCCAAATTATATTGCTCCTCTAAACGGGCGGCGTCATGCTCCATCCGGCGGATCCCTAAATTTTCCGATGGACGGATGACGAAGATCTCGCCGCTCTTTTCTAATTCTTCAATGCGGCGGAGGGTGGCGTTGTAGGCGGTGTGCCGATGGATCAGCGTTTCCGCGAATTTAGGATACTTTCGGTAAAAGAGGCGGGCGAGCTTGGGGTTTTGGGGCTTTTTCTCGTAGCCAGCGCATTGGGTCAGGACGACGATGTTGCGGTCATAACCCATTTTGCGGGAGGCTTCCACCGGGATGCTGTCTGACGCACCGCCGTCCAGCAGCTTGCGTCCATCCCGCTCCACGATCCGGGAAACATAGGGCATGGAAGCTGATGCCAGCATATAGTCCATCTCCGTCCTGAGGTCGGTGCATCGCTGATAGACCGGCTCCCCGGTCTCCAGGTCGGTGCAGACGGCATAATAGGCAGTTTTGGAGTTCTTAAAGGTGTCGTAATCAAAGGGGTCTAAGCGGTCCGGCAGGTCATGGTAGCAGAACTGCTCGCCCACCAGACTGCCGGTGAGCAGCAGGGAACGGAAGCTCATGAATTTCCAATAGCCGCAGTACTTTTTATAGTACCGGATGGTCCGCCCCGGCTGATTGCCTAAGTAGACGCTGCCATGAATAGCGCCGGCAGAAACGCCGATGAGTCCGTCTGTTTGGATGCCGTTCTCCATGAAAACATCCAAGACTCCCGCCGTATAGATGGCGCGCATGGCGCCCCCTTCCAAAACAAGTCCCAGCATGATAAAAACCCTTCTTTCTCCCACCGGGAGAAAGAAGGGTCAGGTCAGCGTCATTTAAGCGCCGTAATAGAAGCCTTCTGCAGGCAGGGCGCCGCCGATAGAGGCGGGGTTGGCGTCATAGAGCACCTTCAGGTAGCCCTCAAGCCCGGTCTTCATTTCTGCTCCGGTCACATAAGTGATATTGCAAAGAGGGATCGCCTTTTCCGCAATAGCAGCGGAAGGGATGATCTTATGGGTCTCGCAGAGGGCGGCAGCAGCAGCCACATCGCTGTTCACCGACTCCACAGACGCCTTATAGTCCTTTAAAAAGGCATCCACACTCTTTTTATTTTCTTTGAGGAATTCGTTGCGTACCACCAGGCAGCCCATCATCAGCTGGCTATCGGTAGCAACCTTGCCCCATTCCTCCGTCATATTGAGGGCGACCTTAAAGCCGGTCTTGGCAGCGGCGGAGGTGGCGGCAGGCTGGGGAACCATAGCGATCTGAGCCTCGCCGGACGCCATCTTGGCGACCAGCTCATCATTGGTGGCAACAAATTTGATCTTTGCTTCCACATTGTTCTGTTTCAGCAGATACTCCAGAATGTACTGGGGATTGGCGCCCTCGCCGGTGGAATAGATCGTCTTACCGGAGAGGTCCGCAAAGCTCTTGACGGTACCGGTCTTATCCATCATGTAGAGAACGCCCAGGGTGTTGACGCAGAGGACGGTCACCCCGCCATTGGTCTTCTTATAGAGAGCGGATGCCACATTGGTGGGAACCGCTGCAATGTCCGCCTCGCTATTGGCGATCTTGCCGACCACCTCATCGGGGGCGGTGGTGAGGGTGATGTCGTAGTCCTCCATCAGGTGGACCATACCCACACCGGTGGGACCGCTGATGGCGAAGATCTTCGGCTCTGCCAGAGGCTCTTTCTTGCAGCCCGTTACCATCATCATAACACAAACGACAGCCAAAATCAAACTAATAACTCTTTTTTTCATTTTTTCTCCTCCCGGTACCATTTAGTACCTTTTTTAATGATTTCTTCTTTTTCTGCCAGCTGCTCCAGAGTTCGGTAAAGACTGGTCCGCCCGATGTTCAGCTCTCGCGCCAGCGCTGCCATGCCGCCGGGCAGGAGAATTTCGCCGTCGGGCGCGGTGTGGGCAGTCATGTAGCCCAGCAAACGCTCCTCCACCGATCCTTCTGTATACAGCCGGATCTTATCATTGAGATAAAGGATCCGTTGATGCAGGAAGCGGATGTAGTTCATGGTAACAGCCGGGTATTGCGCCATCCACTGCTCCAGCTGTTCCTCGGGGATGAATTGCAGCTTCAGCCTGGATAAGGCTGTTATGGTGGTGGCATACCGCCGGCATCCGAATAGCGCCGTTACGCCGCAGACATTCCCTGCTATGAGCGTCCGTACTGTGGCACCGCTATGGGATAATACCGCCGCCTTGCCCTCCAGCACCACCGCAAAGGCGCGGGGAAAATCCCGCTCACTGTAGACAGTGGCACCCTTTTCGAAGGTTTTCGGCGGCTGCAATTCTTTCAGGCAGATGTCCCGCTCTGCGGGAGAAAGACCCTGCCATAAAAATAAATTGCCAAGGACAGAATGTTTCATGAACAACCTCTCTATCTGTGCCATATGGAACACTTTTTATGTATTATAGCATATAAGATACCAAATGTAAAGAGAAAATGAAATAAAAAAACGACCCCGCAGGGTCGTTTTTTGCCTTTATTTTGCGATCATCGCATTGATCTTTTCGATGAGGGCATCCGCATCGGCACCGTGGACCATGCAAGCCTGCTCCACGCTCTCGCCTCTGGCGGAGGGACAGCCCAAGCAATGCATCCCGATCTCTAAAAAGAGGGGCGCAGTCTCAGGATAATTGTCCAGAACATCGGCGATGATCATATCTTTCGTTACCATATTCATGTACCTCCTTGGTTTTTTTCTATAGTATACACCAATTTCGTCAAATTGCAAATAGATTTTCATTTACTTTTTATTGGAAAAGTGTTATACTAAGATGAAATGATATGTCAAAGGAGATCGGAATGGAGTTATTAGATCTTAAAAACAGCGCAGCTGTTGCTGAATATGAAGCGTTTTTGCAAAGCCATCCCAAGGGTCACTTTGCCCAGTCGGTGGAATGGGCCAGACTCAAGACGGAATGGACCTTTGAGGCGGTCATCGAGCGGGACGAAAAGGGCGCCATCGTCGGCACCATGGGTCTTTTGATCCGGAAGGTACCCGGGACGGCGATCATGTATTCCTGCCGGGGTCCGGTCTGCGACCTGCATGATGAGGAACTGGTCACCCGGCTGGTCAAGGCTGCCGGTGAGGTGGGTAAGAAGTATCATGCCTGCTCCCTCAAGATCGATACCGATACTAAGGTGGACGACGAGGAATTCCGCGCGATCTGTCGCAAGCTGGGCTTTACCGAGCCCAATCATTCCAAGAATTTTGAGGGCATCCAGCCCCGGTTCGTTTTCCGGCTGTATTTAGAAGGACGGAATGAGGAAGAGATCTTAGCCTCTTTTCAGCAAAAGACCCGCTATAATATCCGGGTCGCCGTCAAGAAAGGGGTGGAGGTCAAGCTCTGCGGCGAGGAAGCGCTGCACGACTTCCATCAGATCATGGTCACCACCGGAACCCGGGACAACTTTGTTGTACGGACGGAGGAATATTTCCGCAAGATGATGCGGGAGCTGGGGGAGCACGCTCGGCTGTATATGGCATATCTGGACGGCAAAGCCATCGCCGGCACCCTTGCCATCGGTTATGGTGATAAGGTCTGGTATCTCTACGGTGCCTCTTCTAATGAATACCGCAATGTGATGCCTAACTATCTCCTGCAATGGGAGATGATCAAGTGGGCGATCCAGCGGGGGGCTCGGGTCTATGACTTCCGGGGCGTGTCCGGCGATCTGAGCGAGGATAATCCGCTCTATGGTCTTTACCGCTTCAAGCGGGGCTTCAATGGGGAGTTCACTGAATTTGTCGGCGAGATGGACTTGGTCTATAATAAACTGATGCTGAGCTGGTCTAAGTGGGGCAGTAAGGCATACCGCCGGCTGAATATGCTGCTATTTAAATTAAAACATAGAGGTTAAGATGAAGATCATCGTTCAAAAAGAGGACATCCGCGCCAATTACCGCCTGCTTCTGGAAAAAGCCGGGGTGCCGGTCATTCCGGTGCTGAAGGCGAACGGTTACGGCTTGGGTGCTGACGGAATGTTTGAAATATTAAAGGAAGAGGGCGTTTCTCTGGTGGCGGTCAGCCGCCTTGCGGAGGCGCTCCCTCTTTGCGGACGGGGCATGGAAATTCTCGTCCTTTCCTGCTATGGTTCGGAGGAATTCGCAAGGGTCGCTCTGGAAAAGGAACTAACCGTCGCGGTGGGTAGTCTGGAGTTTGCAAAAATGCTCTCCGCCATGGCGGAAAAGCCGGTCCGGGTGCATCTTAAGATCGATACCGGCATGGGTCGCTTCGGCTTTTTGCCCCATGAGATCGAGGAGATCGCAGAGGTCTTTGCATTACCGAATATTCAAGTGTCCGGCATCTTCAGCCATTGTGCCGCCGCCTTTTTAAGGGACGGCTCCGCCGAAGTTCAGTTGGAAAGATTCAATACCGTCATCGACGCGCTGAAAGGGCGGGGCATTGAGATCCCCATGCGGCATATGGCCAATTCCAGTGCTGCCTTTAAGGAGGGCTTTGCCTTGGATGCGGTGCGGATCGGCTCGGCGTTGACCGGGCGGCTGCCGGTGAAGAATGATCTGCCCTTGAAAAGAGCGGGGCAGGTGGAGGCGGAGATCCTCGCAGTGCGGACCCTGCCCAAGGGGAGCAATATCGGCTACGGCAATGTTTGCCGTCTGAAAAAAGAGACCACTGTGGCGGTGGTCGCCGCCGGAACTGCCGACGGCTTTTCCCCTGGGGAAAAGCACGACCTTTACCGGTTTGCTGATATCTGCCGCTATCTTTATCATGATTTTAAATTGCTGCTGAAAAAGCCCGCCGTTTACGGCAGGGTGGGGGAGCAGCGTGCGGTGATGCTGGGTCGCCCGGCGACTACCCACAGTTTTTTTGATGTAACCGGTATGGATTGCAAGCCGGGGGACAAAATCATTTTAGAGGTGGCACCCCTCAAGGTGGATGCCGCCGTGGAGCGGATCTATGAATAAGCTTTTAGGAAACCGGGAGATCAACCGGGAACTGGAGCGGGGCGGCTTCGCCCATGCCTACCTCATCACCGGCGAGCCGGGGATGGGTAAAAAGACGGTGGCAAGACTGCTGGCGGCAAGGCTCACCGAGGATACCCGCGGTCTTGCCCTGCGGGACGAGCACCCGGATGTGCTTTGGCTGGCGCCTAAGGACGCGGGCAAGCAGATCCCGGTAGACGAGGTGCGCACCTTCCGCCAGGAGGCGTATGTTTTGCCCAATCAGTCCCCCAAAAAGGTTCTGATCATTGACCGCTGCGATAACCTTAATGAAAACGGTCAGAACGCTATCTTGAAAATATTGGAGGAGCCACCGGCCCATGTGGTATTTTTGCTTCTGGCATCCAGCCGGGAGGTGATGCTTCCTACCATCCGTTCCCGCTGCGTCATCTGGGAGCTGCAGCCGGTGGGTGACAGGGAGGGCGTTGCCTTTTTAAAGGAACGGTATCCGGCGGAGGAGCGGGCAGAGACTCTACTGCGTGCCGCTGGCGGCAACCTGGGTCGCGCCATGGAATATCTGGAGGGAGGCACCCTCCTGACCTATGGGGACTTAGGAGTGAAATTCTTAGGTAAACTCTGCCGCAGTAAGCGGCTGGAGGCGGACAAGATGCTGGCGAGCGTTCCCAAGGGAGAGTTCGCCGCCTTTCTGGACAGTTTTGCCCGGCTGTGCCATGATTTCCTGTTGTTTAAGACCGGTAGCGGGCAGGAAAACATTGTTTTTTTAGAAAGTGTCTTGCAAATTAAAGGATTTTTAGGTAGAATGAGACTGGAGCAGCTTTACCGGATGGCAGCGTTGACGCTGGAAAGTAAGACCGCGCTCCGTGAAAACGGCAATGAAAACCTTATTAAGACTTGTTTCATTGCAGAAATGGGAGAATTACTACGTTGACAAATATCGTTGGTGTCCGTTTTAAGGACAACGGTAAAACTTATTATTTCGATCCCTGCGGGCTTGCGCTGAAGCAGGGAGATTACTGCGTTGTGGAGACCGCCCGGGGGACCGAGTGCGGCGAGGTGGCGCTGGCGCCCCGTCCGGTAGAGGACGGGGATGTGGTCCAGCCCCTCAAGCCGGTGCTGCGGATCGCAGATGCAGCGGACCACCGCCAGATGGAAAAAAACCGCGCCCAGGAAAAACGGGCGGCGGAGGTCTTTGCCGAGAAGGTGAAAAAGCATAAGCTGGAAATGTCGCTGGTGGACGTGGAGTATACCTTCGATGGCAGCAAGATCCTCTTTTTCTTTACCGCCGAGGGCAGAGTGGATTTTAGGGACCTGGTCAAGGACTTAGCGTCGGTCTTTAAGACCCGCATCGAGCTTCGCCAGATCGGTGTCCGGGACGAATGTAAAATGATGGGCGGCATCGGGATGTGCGGCAGACCCTTCTGCTGCAGTCAGTTCCTCAGTGATTTCAGCCGGGTCACCATCAAGAGTGCAAAGGACCAGGGCTTACCCCTCAATCCGGTGAAGATCAGCGGTGTCTGCGGCATCCTGATGTGCTGCCTGAATTATGAGCAGGAGACTTATGAGGAACTCTCCAAAAAGCTGCCTAAGGTGGGCGCTCAGGTAGAGACCCCCAAGGGCAAGGGTGCCGTCGCGGAGCTTTCGGTACTCACCTCTAAGGCCAAGGTTAAATTTACCGCCGAGGACGGGACAGTGACCTTCGAGACCTTCGATGCCCGGGATCTTCGGTGGCAGAAGCCTGCCCGCCCTGCCGGCGGCGAGCAAAAACAAAAGCCTCAAAAGGCGCGCAAGCCTAAAAAAGAGCCTGTTGCACCGGTTGAATAAAGTTACCTGATGCTAACTTTTCTTTTTTAAGAAAAAGTACTTGAAAAGTTAAAATTGATATGTTAGTATGTATTCAACACAATAAGGAGGTGTTCTGAAATGGCTCATGTAATTACTGACGCTTGCCTGAATTGCGGTAGCTGCGAGGGCGAGTGCCCCGTTAACGCAATTGCTGCCGGCGACGACAAGTATGTGATCAATGCCGACGAGTGCATCGATTGCGGCGCTTGCGCTTCTGCTTGTCCTGCTGAGGCGATTGAGGCTTAATCGAACATATGAATAAAAAGCAGCCGTTCCTGATGGAACGGCTGCTTTTTATGTTCTAACCGCCGGGGCTTGTTCATATGCTGGTATAAAAAGGAGGGTGAATGATGGACGCAGTAGGAAATCATTTGCTGAGCGTGGAAAACCGCCAGCGACTGAATGCCACCGGGGTGCTGGATGTGGATAGCTTTGATGAAAAGACGGTGGTGATCCTGACCAATTTAGGGGTATTGACGGTGGAAGGGGAGGATCTCCATATCAACCGGCTGAATGTGGAGAATGGAGATATTGCCATTGAAGGACAGATCGACCGCTTCGGCTATGCGGACTTGAAGGAAAAGGGCGGCGGGATGTTTAAGGGACTTTTCCGCTGATGGAGACCTATTTTTCCGACCAGGCAGTCGCCTTTCTCTGGGCGGTGGCGCTGGGAGCGGCGCTGGGGGTGGTGTATGACTGGTTTCGCATCGGCAGGATCCTTCGGCGAAAATGGTGGCTGACGGTCTTTCTGGAGGATCTGATCTTTGCGCTGATCGCTGCCGTTGCCACTGCTTTCTGCTTTACCTTGACCCATTATGGTCAGGTCCGGCTGTTTTTACTGGCAGGAGAGGGTCTGGGCTTTACCATCTATTTTAACACAGTGGGGGTCTTGGTGGCGAAGCAGGCGCGCCTGACAGCACGTTTTTTACGCTGGATCCGGGGTCTTTTTGCGGGTCTGGGACGCTTTTTGCAAAAAAAGATGCAAAAAATTATGAATTTTTTGAAAAAGCCCTTTATTTTTCTGAAAGAAAGGTGTAGAATGGTACTGTATTACGCTGTAAGGAGGATTCGCCGGCTTGGGAAGCAAGACCATCGCAAAAATGAATAAAGCGAAGCGGGCAAAGAGAATGAACCCTGTGGTCCGGGGTCTTTTGATCGTTGCCCTGGTTTATGTTGCCGGTAATATGATCGCCACCTGCGTCAAGCTGCAGCTGCAGATCAAGGAAAAGCAGGCGGAACTCGATGCAGTCCAGGAGAAGATCTCTTCCCAGACCGTTATTAATGAGGAGTTGAATAATATCCTCAACGCGGAAATCGACAGTGAGTATGTGGAAAGCGTCGCCCGGGATATGGGCTACGGTACTGTCGGCGAGAGAGTATACGAAAATATCACCGACCAATGATCCCGAAATTTCGGGATCATTTTTTATTTTTCGCATTGACATTTCTATTATGTAGTAGTATAATAATGAAAACAATATAATCTTTAAGGCGATACCGTGATATCGGCAAGATTTTTCATAGAGGAAAGCGCTGCGGCGCTTTGTTTCGCTGAGCCTTGCCGTACGGTAAAGGCTTATTTTTTTGAAAGGACGAAGCATGAAGGCAATCATTTATAAAAACGGAACGATGCAGCATGGGGATTTTGAGTGCCCCTTGGCTTTGGCATCTGTATCCGATGATGGTATTGCTGTTTTTCCCGGCTTTTGCGATGTGCATGTGCATTTGCGAGAGCCGGGTTTTTCTTATAAGGAGACCATTGAAAGCGGGACGAGGGCGTGCGCCCGGGGCGGCTATACCGATGTCTGCTCCATGCCCAACCTCAACCCCGTGCCGGACAGCGCCGCGCACCTGGAGGAGCAGCTGAAGCTGATCCGGGAGACTGCGGTGATCGGTGTTCACCCCTACGGTGCCATCACCATCGGGCAGCGGGGGGAGGAGCTGGCGGCGCTGGAAGCCATGGCTCCGAAGGTGATCGCTTTTTCCGATGATGGACGGGGCGTCCAGAGCGAGGGCATGATGCGGGAAGCCATGGAGCGTGCCAAGGCGCTGGGGAAGATGATCGTCGCCCATTGCGAGGATAACGCCCTCTTGCATGGCGGCTATATTCACGATGGTGAATATGCCAAGCTCCATGGTCATAAGGGCATCTGCTCCGAAAGCGAATGGGGACCCATCGCCCGGGATCTCCGACTGGTGGAGGAGATCGGCTGCGCCTATCATGTCTGCCATATCTCCGCCAAGGAGAGCGTGGAGTTGATCCGGCAGGCGAAAGCCCGGGGTGTGGATGTGACCTGCGAGACCGCTCCCCATTACCTATTGATGAACGACAGTATGCTCCGGGAGGACGGACGCTTTAAAATGAATCCTCCCCTGCGCAGCGAGGAGGATCGGCAAGCGCTGATCGAGGGCATCCGGGACGGCACCATCGATATGATTGCCACCGACCATGCACCCCATTCCGCCGAGGAGAAATCCAAGGGTCTGGCGGGGAGCGCCATGGGGATCGTCGGGATCGAGACTGCCTTTGCTGTGTGCTATACCGGACTGGTCAAGACCGGTATCATCACCCTGGAAAAACTGATCCAATTATTGAGCGAGAACCCCCGCAAGCGGTTTGGTCTGCCGGAGAGCGGCTATACCGTCTGGGACCTGGGCGCAGAGTACGAAGTGGATCCTGCTGAGTTTCTCTCTAAGGGGCGTGCCACTCCCTTTGCAGGTCAGAAGGTCTCAGGCAGATGCCTTTTGACGGTTCGCGGCGATGAAATTGTGTATAATATAAAGTGATAAATCGAGGAGGAAATAAAAATGGCTAAAAGAACAGATCTCAAGAAAATTTTGATCATCGGCTCCGGTCCCATCGTCATCGGTCAGGCGGCGGAGTTCGATTATGCCGGCACCCAGGCGTGCCTGGCATTAAAGGAGGAAGGCTATGAGGTGGTGCTTTGCAACTCCAACCCCGCCACCATCATGACCGATACCACCATTGCTGATAAGGTCTATATGGAGCCTTTGACGCTGGAGTATATCGCCAAGATTTTGCGCTATGAGCGCCCCGACGCCATCGTCCCCGGCATCGGCGGTCAGACCGGGCTGAACCTTGCTATGCAGCTGGAAAAGAAAGGGATCCTCAAGGAGTGCGAGGTGGAGCTTCTGGGTACCAGCAGTGAGAGCATCAACCGCGCTGAGGACAGAGAACTCTTTAAAGAACTTTGTATTGAGATCGGCGAGCCCACCATTCCCTCCGAGATCACCTATAGCGTAGAGGAAGCCAAGGAAGCTGCTAAGCGCATCGGCTATCCGGTGGTGCTGCGCCCCGCCTTTACCCTGGGCGGTACCGGCGGCGGTTTTGCCTATAACGAAGAAGAACTGGTGGAGCTGGGGCTCAATGCCTTCAAGCTCTCTCCTGTCCATCAGGTGCTCATTGAAAAGAGCGTCAAGGGCTATAAAGAGATCGAATTCGAGGTCATGCGGGATTCCAATGACCATGCCATCACCATCTGCGGCATGGAGAATATCGATCCCGTCGGCGTGCATACCGGTGACTCTCTGGTGGTCGCCCCCATCATGACTCTCAACGACCATGATCTGAAGATGCTCAACGATAGTGCCATCAAGATCATCCGTGCCTTGAAGATCGAGGGCGGCTGCAATGTCCAGTTTGCGCTCAATCCCACTACCAGTGAATATTACCTCATTGAGGTCAATCCCCGGGTCTCCCGGTCCTCTGCTTTGGCGTCCAAGGCGTCCGGCTATCCCATCGCCCGGGTGACTGCCAAGATTGCCGTCGGCATGGCGCTGGAGGACATTGCCATTGCCAACACCAACGCTGCCTTTGAGCCGGCGCTGGACTATGTGGTAGCAAAGCTGCCCCGGTTCCCCTTCGATAAGTTCGCCGCCGCGCCCAATACGCTCGGTACCCAGATGAAAGCCACCGGCGAGGTTATGGGCATCGGCTCCACCCTGGAGGAGTGCCTTCTGAAATCGGTTCGCTCCCTGGAGATCGGCGCCTGCCATTACCACCTGCCGAAATTCGATAGCAAGACCAATGACGAGCTGTACGATTATCTTACCGAGTTCCGGGACGATAATATCTTCGCTGTCACCGAGCTGATGCGCCGGGGCGAGACCGTCGCAAAGCTTCATGAGGTGACTAAGATCACTCCCTATTTTCTGGAAGCCTTTGAGCGGATCGTCGCCATGGAGAAAAAACTCTCCGCCCAGGTGGGTGACCTGAATGTCCTCAAGGAAGCCAAGACCATGGGCTTCTCTGATAAGTTTATTGCAAAGCTTTGGAACACCGCCGAGCTGGAGATCTATAACACCCGCAAGGAAAAGGGCATGATGCCGGTCTACCGGATGGTAGATACCTGCCATACTAATGCCTATATTCCGTATTTCTACTCCTCTTACCAGGGAGAGAACGCGTCGGTGCTGACCGACCGCAAAAAGATCGTGGTGCTGGGCGCCGGTCCCATCCGTATCGGTCAGGGCGTGGAATTTGACTATTCCACCGTTCACGCTGTTACGACCATTAAGAATTCCGGCTATGAAGCCATCATTATCAATAACAACCCGGAAACCGTCTCCACCGACTATACCTGCTCCGATAAGCTGTATTTCGAGCCGCTGACCACCGAGGATGTCATGAACATCATCGAGTTTGAAAAGCCCATCGGCGTCATCGCCTCCTTGGGCGGTCAGACTGCCATCAACCTGGCAGAGCCGTTGATGGAAAGAGGGGTCCAGATCATTGGTACCGATTGCGCCGCCATCGAGCGTGCTGAGGATCGGGGCAGCTTTGAGCGGATCCTTAGAGATCTGGGTATTCCCCAGCCCAAGGGCAAGGCTGTCACCAAGATCGAGGACGGCGTTGCTGCCGCTGCCGAGATCGGCTATCCGGTGCTGGTCCGTCCCTCCTTTGTGTTGGGTGGTCGCGCCATGCAGATCGTTGCCGATGAAGCCCAACTGCGTAACTACCTCAAGACCGCTGTGGAGATCGATGAGGATAAGCCGGTGCTGGTGGATAAATATATCTCCGGTAAAGAGGTCGAGGTGGATGCCATCTGTGACGGGCGGGATGTCTTTGTTCCCGGCATCATGGAGTTGGTCGAGCGGACCGGTATCCACTCCGGCGACTCCATCAGCGTCTATCCCACCTTCAGTATCTCTAATAAGGTCAAGGGTACTATTCTGCAGTATGCCAAGAAATTGGGTCTGGGCATCGGTATCGTGGGTCTTTATAATATCCAGTTCATCGTGGATAAGGATGATAATGTCTTTATCATTGAGGTCAACCCCCGCTCCAGCCGGACCGTTCCCTTCCTTTCCAAGGCGACCGGCTATAGCCTGGCGGATATCGCCACCGAGGTCATTCTGGGTAAGAGCTTGAAGGAGCAGGGTATCTTTGATATCTATCCCGAGGAGAAAAAACGTTGCTATATCAAGGTTCCGGTGTTCTCCTTCAGTAAGATCCGGGGTCTGGACGCTTACCTTTCCCCTGAAATGAAGTCCACCGGCGAAGCCATCGGCTACGACGATAAGATGAACCGCGCTTTGTATAAAGCGCTGCAGGCGTCCGGGATGAAGTTGCAGAACTACGGTACCGTCCTGGCAACCATTGCCGATGCGGACAAGGAGGAGGCGCTGCCCCTCATTCGCCGGTTCTATAACCTGGGCTTTAATATCCAGGCGACCAAGGGTACCGCAGAGTTCCTCAAGAAGAACGGCATCCGTACCCATGTCCTGCAGAAGATCGGCGACGGCAGCGAGGAGATCCCCGAGGCACTGCGCCAGGGTCATATTGCCTATGTCATCAATACCAAGGATATCAATTCCACCGGTCAGGAGAGTGACGGGCACCAGATCCGCCGCTGCGCCACTGAAAATAATGTTACCATCTTCACATCTCTGGATACCGTTAAGGTCCTGCTGGATGTGCTGGAAGAAACTACGCTCTGCATCTCTACCATTGATGCATAAGGAGGAGCTATGAAACAAGGTATTTATACCATCCTGCATCATGAGAAGATCGCCAAGGATGTCTGGAAACTGGTGCTTTTGGGGGATACCAGTGCTATCACTGCTCCCGGTCAGTTTGTTAATATCCTGCTGGAGGGAAAGTACCTCCGCCGTCCCATCTCCATCTGCGACTGGACTGACGCCACCATCACCCTTATTTATAAGGTGGTGGGCGGTGGCACCCAGCAGATGAGCGGGCTGCAGGTCAACGATCACCTGGACCTTTTGGTGGGGCTCGGCAACGGCTACAATACTGCAAAATGCGGAGATAAGCCGTTACTGATCGGCGGCGGGGTCGGCGTCCCGCCCCTTTACGGACTATGCAAAAAACTCATCAGCGAGGGTAAAAAGCCCCATGTCATTTTAGGCTTCAATACTGCGGAGGAGGTCTTTCTGAAGGAGGACTTCCGGGCGCTGGGCGCGGAGGTTACTGTCGCCACTGCCGACGGCAGTATGGGCGTCAAGGGTTTTGTTACCACCGCCATGGAAGAGATCGATTACGATTATTTCTGCACCTGCGGTCCCGAACCCATGTTCCGCGCTATCGAGAAGATCGCCAAGACCTCCGGTCAGTATAGCTTTGAGGAGCGGATGGGCTGCGGCTTCGGCGCTTGCATGGGCTGCTCCTGCAAGACCAAGTACGGCAATAAGCGCATCTGCAAGGAAGGACCGGTCCTGGAGAGGGAGGAGATCATATGGTAAATACGAAAGTCAGCCTTTGCGGCGTCGAGATCAAAAATCCCATCATTCCCGCCAGCGGCACCTTCGGTTTTGGCTATGAGTTCGCTGAAATTTACGATATCAATGTCTTAGGCTCCCTTTCTTTTAAGGGGACAACGCTGGAGCCCCGGTTCGGCAACCCCACCCCCCGCATTGCGGAATGTACCGAGGGACTACTGAACGCTGTCGGGCTCCAGA
Organism: Eubacteriales bacterium; assembly: GCA_045660845.1. Taxonomy (GTDB): domain Bacteria; phylum Bacillota; class Clostridia; order Oscillospirales; family QAKW01; genus QAKW01. Next base: position 2,628 of record JAZREO010000016.1, on the reverse strand, counting down.
ACCCGGGCGTGGATAAGGTGCTCAGCGATGAGCTGCCCAAATTGAAGGCTTGCTTTACCGATCCCGTCATGGCAAATGTCAGCGGCTTTTCGCTGGACGACTATCGGGAGACTGTTAAAAAGCTGGACGCGGAGGAGCAGATCGGTTGGTTTGAGATCAATGTGTCCTGCCCTAATGTCCATGGGGGCGGCATGAGCTTCGGCACCGACCCCAAGGCGGCGGCTGCTGTCACCGCTGAGGTACGGAAGGTGACGAAGAAGCCCATCATTATGAAATTGACCCCCAATGTGACGGATATTGTCAGCATTGCGAAGGCGTGCGCTGACGCAGGAGCCGACGGCATCAGCCTGATCAATACCCTCTTGGGGATGCGGATCGATCTTAAGACCCGAAAGCCTATCTTAGCCAATAAAATGGGTGGCTTTTCCGGTCCTGCCATCATGCCGGTGGCGCTAAGGATGATCTACCAGGTCTATGAGGCGGTCAATTTGCCCATTGTGGGCATGGGCGGAGTCTCGTCTGCCGAGGATGTCATCGAAATGATGCTGGCGGGTGCCACCGCTGTGGAGGTGGGTGCCGCAAACCTGCGGGATCCCTTTGCTTCCAAGAAAATCGTAGAGGATCTGCCGCAAGTAATGGAAAAATACGGGATCACTGATCTCGAAAGTATCATAGGAGGAGCGCACTAATGGGAAAGGACGTTATTATCGCTTGCGATTTCGCAAGCAAAGAGGGAACCTTGAAATTCCTGGATCTCTTCAAGAACGAGGAGCGGAAGCCCTTTTTGAAGATCGGGATGGAGCTCTTTTATGCGGAGGGTCCCGCCATTGTCCGAGAACTGAAGGAAAGAGGACATAAGATCTTTTTGGATCTTAAGCTGCATGATATTCCCAATACGGTGAAAAAGGCCATGGCAGTCCTGTCCCGGCTGGATGTGGATATGACCAATCTTCATGCTGCCGGTACCATCTCCATGATGGAGGGCGCCTTGGAGGGTCTGACCCGTCCCGATGGCACCCGCCCTCTGCTGATCGCTGTCACTCAGCTGACCTCCACAGATCAGGAGCGGATGGAGCGGGATCTTTTGATCAAGGAACCCATCGATCAGGTGGTGATGCACTACGCTTCCAACGCTGCAAAAGCAGGGCTGGACGGCGTTGTCTGCTCTCCCCTGGAGGCGGGCAAGGTGCATGATACCTGCGGAAAGACCTTCCTGACTGTCACTCCCGGCGTCCGGTTTGCGGACGGCGATATCGGCGACCAGAAGCGGGTCATGACCCCCGCCGAGGCAAAGAAGATCGGCAGCGACTATATCGTGGTGGGTCGCCCCATCACCGCCGCCGAGGATCCGGTTGCGGCTTACCGTCGGTGTGTGGCTGAATTTTGCGATTAAGGGCGTCTTTTCGGCGCTTTTTATCCAACCCTCCCTCGCAGGGCAGATAGCCCGGCGTCGCTCAGGTTGAATAAAAATTATCCGAAAATCCATCCCTTAAAAGGTTTGATAAAAATGGAGGTATAAAATGGAAGGATATAAAAGAGAGTTTATTCAGTTTTTAGAGGATGCCAATGTACTGAAATTCGGTGATTTTACCGCCAAGAGCGGGCGTAAGATCCCCTATTTCGTCAATGCGGGCGAGATCAAGACCGGCGAGCAGATCGCAAAGCTGGGCGAGTTCTATGCCAAGGCTTATTTTGAAAAGGTAGGGAATAAGAAGACTGTTTTGTACGGTCCCGCCTATAAGGGAATTTCTATCGCCGTCTCCGCTTCTGTGGCACTGGCGAAGAACGGGCTGGATGTCCCCTTCTTCTTCAACCGCAAGGAAGCGAAGGATCATGGTGAGGGTGGAATCTTCGTGGGCTATGTCCCCGGCGAGGGCGAGGAGATCGTCATCGTGGAGGATGTTATCACCGCCGGTACCGCCATTCGCGAGAGTATGGCAAACCTTTCCACCCTCAAGGGTGCTAAGGTGGTGGCCACCTTTGTTATGGTAGATCGGAAGGAAAAGGGTCAGGGCGAAAAGGGCGCCATGCAGGAGATCTCCGATGAATTCGGCTTCCCGGTGTACTCCGTTGTGGATGTCTACGACATCATTGAGTACCTGGAGGAGGATGCGGGGAACGCTGAGAATGTGGAGCGCATCCGGAACTACCTGGCAGTCAACGGTGCAAAAGTATGAGAAGTTTAATTGATATTTTAGAGCTCTCCACCACCGAGATCGATGAGCTGGTGGCGGTGGCGGAGGATATTATCGCAAATCCCAAAAAGTATCGGGACAGCTGCCGCTATAAGAAGCTGGCAACCCTCTTTTTCGAGCCCTCCACCCGTACCCGGTTGAGTTTTGAAGCCGCCATGTACGAGCTGGGCGGGAATCTGCTGTCTATGCCGAGCGCCGGGAGTTCCTCTGCCGCTAAGGGTGAGAGCGTGGCGGATACCGCCAAGACCGTAAGCTCCTATGCAGACATCATCGCCATGCGCCATCCCAAGGAGGGCGCGCCGCTGGTGGCGTCCATGAACGCCGGGATCCCGGTCATCAACGCCGGCGACGGCGGGCATAACCATCCCACGCAGACTTTGGCGGATCTTCTGACCATCTGGCGGGAAAAAGGTCGATTTACCGGCCTCACCAT
>JAZREO010000015.1:0-26352 GCA_045660845.1 Eubacteriales bacterium | reverse complement strand
ACCGATGACGATGTAAACGTTATGACCCTTGGCAATGTGTCTATCGCACAGCACGAATATGAGCGTGTTCAAAATGCAGATGGTTCCTACGAGATGGTAACTTCTGCAAAATACGGCGAAGGCTACAAACTACAGGAATTTACTCAGGCTAAACCCTTGTATCCTGCAACCGGTTCAATTACCGGTTGGGGAAAAATTGTTCCTTTTGATCAAATTAAAGGTGCATCCGGTTCTCAAGCTGTTTTCGCAGGATTGAACAATGTTCAGGATAAGTTCGTTCTTGTTGAAAACACGGGCAAGTCCGATGCTTATGTACGCACCTTAATTGCTCTTGAGTACGGTTCCAACACAAAGGATATCATTGGTATCAGCACCGGCGATTTCTGGACTTGGAATGATATTGGTATCATTGAAGTTGATGGCAACAACTATTATTTGTTCGAGGCAATTTATAACGGTTCCGGTAGCCGTCACGTCGGTGGCGTTCTCCCCGCAGGTGAATACACCTACAGTAGCTTAAATCAGATTTATCTGAAGAATGAAGCAACCAATGAAGATTGCGTAGCTCTTGATGGTAACGATAATGGCACATATGATATCCTCGTTCTTTCTCAGGCCGTTCAAACTGCTGGTTTTGACAGTGCAGAGACAGCTCTTAACACAGGCTTTGGTGAAACCAATGAAGCTAATGTAACTGCTTGGTTTGAAGAAATGCTTATCGCAAGAAACACTATTACAGTAACAACACCTGAAGAGGTATTAGAAGCTTTTGAAAATGCACAACCCGGTATGACTATTAATGCAGAAGGTGTAACTATCGACATTAATGATGTAGGTACCGACCTTCCCACCGGAAAAAGAGCTATTGACATCCCCGGTGACGTTACCGTTCAAAATCTTACCGTAATCGGTTCCTACCGCGGCGGTAACACACTTTACTTCCAAGGAACTGCAGATCAGGAAATCGTTTTTGAGAATTGTACATTTGCTTTAAGCGGCAGATCAATGGGATTTGATTTTATGGGTGCTGAAGGCGGCGTTAACTCTGTAGTTTATAACAGCTGCTCCTTTAAAGGCGCTATCGTGCTTGAATTCTTGAGCAGCAAAGATGGTGTAGCTACCTATAACAACTGCACCTTTACAAAGCATCCCGGCAGCGGAAGTAGTTATGTTATGGCTAATGGCGGAACCCATCTCTTTAATGGCTGTACCTTTGATTATACTGGTTTGACCCAAACTAATATGGGCATTATCAATACATGTTCTGTTAACGCAACCAGCGAATCCGATGGCTCTAACTCTACTGTAGTTATCCTTGACGGTTGCACACGCATCAATTGCGGTACTCGCAAATACGGAGCTGACAGCACTTTGACTATTAAGTAATATTTGAGCTTTAATATATTCTAGCCTCGCTATGAGTATAGAATGATAATCAAAGTATACTTTAAAAAGGAGGATATTTATGTCTAAATTCAAAAAGGTACTCTTAATGTGTACCGCTTATGTTTTAGTTGCCGCACTTGCTATCGGTGGCACCGTTGCATACTTAACCAGCGAAGATAGCGACGTTAACGTTATGACAATGGGCAACGTTAAAATCGAGCAAATCGAGCAACAATATGATGAGAATGGTAATCTTGTTGACTTCGAACAAGATAAGCCTCTCTACCCTTATGTTGGTACACTCGGTTGGGAAAATACCGCTGAAAACAACGGCGCATATCGTCAGTTTACAATGAACAATGTAGTTGACAAGTATGTTTCGGTAAAAAACACCGGCAAAAGTGACGCCTATGTTCGAACATTCGTTGCACTTGAAATGGGTGACTACAACTACGAAGATTTCAATATGGTCGGAGTTTCAATTAACAAAGTCAACGGTGATGAATTTAAGTTTGACGGTGCTTGGGAATGGACCGATGATTTCGTAGCTGAAATCGATGGTCAAAACTACAATATTATGGTTGCCGTTCACAAGGATGTTGTCGCCTCCGGTGAAACCACCATTCCTTCCTTGCTTCAGGTTTATTTAAGTAAGGATGCTACTAATGAAACGGTTGATAAGCTTGACGGTAATGATAACGGTACATACGACATTCTCGTTTTCTCCGAGGCTGTTCAGGTCGAGGGCTTTGCTGATGCTAAAACCGCACTGAACACTGCGTTCGGTGATACCTCTGACCCCACTCGCTACATTCCCTGGAGCGATGGCCCTATCCACTTTCCCGGATATGTCTACGATCAGGAGGAATTAACAGCTGCTCTTGCTGAAGGCGGAAACGTTAAACTGGGGGCTTCCTTTGCGGTAGATAAGGAAATTCCTGTGTCGGTTGATTCCACCATTAACGGTAATGGTTACAATCTCGCTCGCGCAGGTGCGGTGAGCCGTTCTGAAACCGCTTACGCCGGCGGCATATTTAATGTTGCTGAAGGTGCAACTTTAGAACTGACTGATATCGTTGTTGACGGCGGTGCTGTTTGGTCAGGCGAAGAGAATGTCTATTTACAGCGTGGTACTGAGAACATCGGTGTTACCGCAACGGGTGCTCTTATCACAGCAAACAAAAACTCTAAAATCATTCTTGGCGAAGGCGCCGTTTTACAGAACAACTGCGGTGCAAACGCTGTGAACTTAGGAACAAGAATTGGGGCAACATTGACCTTAAACGGCGGCGAAATCATCAACAACTATTCCGCTGCAGGCGCTATCTGGGGCGGCGGTGCTATAACCGTTAATTCCGGTAAAATCAACGGAAACCACGGCGGTATCGGCGGTGCTATTCGTGTTGTAACCAATATTGGTACAGTTCTTACTATGAATGGCGGCGAAATGAACCACAACGTTTCTGACGGCGTTGGCGGCGCTATCTGGGCAGGTTCCTCCAAAAGTAGCAACACTTACGTTTTGAACGGCGGCGAAATGGCATACAACTATTCTCCCATAGCAGGCGGTGCGATGTACGCAGGATATTATGAAACTGTTAAGATAGGCGGCAACTTTAAGATGCACCATAACTCTGCTCCTGCAGCAGCTGCTATCCGCTTCCATGACCACGCAAGCCTTATTATGACCGGCGGCGAAATCTATGAAAACGGCGATAACTCTCTCTTCTTGTACAACAACGCTGCAACCATTACAGGCGGTAAGATATCTGATACTTTAACTTACAGCGGCGGTTTAGGATTTGTTTGGGGTGAAGGTGAAATCGAAAGCGTTGCTTTTAACCTTGGCACCAACCACAACACTGCATACTTGAAGGAGAGCTTCAACACTATTAAATTCACCGTTAATGAAACAGCAGGAAATTTCTCATATTTCAACTTTAAGCCTGCAGAAGGCTATGTATATGCTGAAGGCGATGAAAATAAACTCATTTGCCTTAACGATGGATATACTGTTGTGTGGGATGCCGCAACTGCAACTTTCTGTTTAACAGCTGAATAAGGAGATAATATTTAAGTCACCCATCTCCTTCGGGGATGGGCGGCAATCAAAGGGCATAAGGCAAATTCTTGTGTCTTTTGATTGCTGATGCGTCTGATAAAGATAAATCAAACAAAAGTATTTTTTTATAAAAGCGAGGTGGCTTCCTAATGCTACAGTTTATTTTAGGACTTATTATAGGTGGAATAGTCGGTTTTGTCGTATGCGCTATCTTCAGTATGGCTGCAACTGAAGATAGAACCAAAACCGGTGGAGGAAATGAATAGGAGAAGACAATGGCAGAAGCAAATAATCTCGATACTAACTTTTGTTTTCTCATTTGCATCACCGCATTTTTATTAATTATTTCAATTCTCATTGGTTTAACGTCAGTCTTGAGTGATTTTTCTCAAGAACTGAGATATCTAAATATTGAGATAAGACGAACGGAAGGTTGTGAACAAAAATATTGGATTCGCAAGCGGAGAAGGCTTTGGCTTTCTTTGATTCTGTTCGTAAAATATTAAATTGTTTACCCGCAGTATTTTTGCTGCTAAAGGTAAAGTGAGTGGCCGATTACAATATGTACTAACATTTTGTAATCAAAAAATGTGTCTTGTCTTTCGACATTTTCCCTCACGCCGTCCCATCCTAACGGATGGGCGGCAATCAAAGGGCATAAGGAAATATCTTTGTGCCTTTTGATTGCTGATATATAAACACATTTGACCAATCTACAAGGAGGCAAATATATTGATTAAGAATAAGATTGTCCGAAGATTGGCCTTGCTTGCTTCGTTGATAATTTTGCTTACTTCTACGGCAAATGCTACTTTTTGTTTGATTATAACAAGGACGGATAGTTTGATTAATACCTTTACTCCGTTTGACAGCATTATAAGTAATCTTCTGATAAGCAAGAATGTAGAGCATCCTTTTGGAGAGGAATATGTAATTCCAGAGGATATCGCCTTTGATTTCAAGGTTGATTTCGGCTCACTATATGCCAAAACAACAATAAAAACAACAACCGGCGATATCGTTACCGATGAAAACGGTTCGATTCAAATTTCTGTGAAACCCGGAAATTCCTTTGCTGTTGAAGGTATTGATGCAGGAACAAAAGTTACCGTTACAGAAATGCAGAAAGATGGCAGTGGCTTTACGGTCAAGGATGGTGCTGCCACAATGGAGGGGGTTGTGGCAGAGGACGGTAGCTTAAAATTCCAATACGTCAATGTATATACTCCCGCAAGCATCAGTCCTTTGAATGTTTTTGTGAGCGGTAGTAAGATTCTCAAGGGTCGCGATTGGCAAGTGGGAGACTCATTCTCCTTTGTTTTAGAACAAAAGAAGAGTGATGATACATGGATGAGTCTTGATACCAAAACTGTTTTATACAACGATGAAAACGAGACCTTCAATTACTTTGATTTTACTGATGCCATACAAGCGCTCACCTTTGATCGGGTTGGTGTATATGATTTTCGTATAACTGAGGTTGTTGGCAATCTTGAAAACATAGATTATGACAAGAGTATTAACAACTTTAGTATTCATGTAACTGATGTTGATATGGATGGTAAACTGGAAATCAATACAGTAACCGCAGGACAAAACGCAAATGTTAATGAAATAGACGGAAAATATAATGTAGGGGTAACTTTTAGTAACACCTATATTCCAATTATTCCTGATCCAGAAAATATTACAGTTGAGATTGATGTCAAAAAGACAATCAACAAGACCGGCGATTTAACTATTAGCCCTGAAGGTTTTGAATTTGTATTAGAAAATATTGATAGCAAGGAAAAGTTAGCGCTTAAGACTGACAAAAATGGTAATGGGAAATTTTCAATTTTGTTCACAGCTGCGGACATAGGAAAAGAATATACGTATAAATTATCGGAAACCGATGATGGTATGCCCGGTGTTACATATGACAACAGGGTGTATGATATTTCAATAGTGATTGCTTTAAGCGAAGATAATAAATTGATTGCCAATACTCTCATGAACGGTGAGGCTATTGAAAAGCCCATTGCAGAATTTATGAACAGTTATCATTCAGAGATTATTGTCTCTCCGCAAACCGGTGATAATAGCAATGTTACATTCTGGTTTATAATGATGATCCTTAGTGGTTCTGCGTGTATATTTCTTATAATCATAGAAAATAAACATCGTCAAAGAGAACGGCTTGGACAAAAGTAATATCGAACACTTTGCTTGCCGATAGCACCGCAAATGCTCTGCATTTGCGGCGCTTTTTCTTTTAGTAAAGTCCTGCTTCGTGCAGTGCGTTTTTGATGGTGATCTCTGCGTTTTCGTTGCAGTGTATCAGTGGCAATCGCGGTTCGCCTGCTGGCAACCCCAAAACCTGCATGGCATACTTGACGGGAATGGGATTGACCTGGCAGAATAATGCACGAAGCAGAGGAAGCAAACGCTTTTGTTCGCGGATTGCTTTTTGAATTTCTCCTTCTTTGAACAATGTACAGATGCGTTGCATTTCCAGCGGAATAATATTGGATGCAACTGAAATAACGCCATCACCGCCCAGAGCAAGGATCGGCAGAGTCTGATCGTCGTTTCCGCTGTAGAGTGTAAGTTCCGGGCAGGCTGCGGCGATATCCAGAGTGTTGGAAATGCTGCCGCTTGCTTCTTTGATCCCAATAATTTTTGGATGCTCTGAAAGAATTTTACAGGTCTGTGCATCGATCTTCAAACCGGTTCGGGAGGGAACATTATAAAGGATGATCGGTATATCTACCTGATCTGCGATAGTGCAATAATGACGGATCAATCCGTCTTGCGTAGTCTTATTATAATAAGGAGTCACTATCAGCAGACCGTCAGCGCCCTGCTTTTCGGCCTCAAGGCTGCGCTTTAAAGCAGTTGCCGTATTATTGCTGCCGGTCCCTGCGATCAATGGAACTCGATGGCGGATGTATTCATTTGCCTTTGCAATCAGTAGACTGAACTCCTCGAAGGATAAAGTGCTACCCTCACCGGTTGTTCCGGCAAGCACTAAGGCAGAAATTCCGCTTTCGATCTGATGCTCGATCAAGCTGCCCAATCCATCTAAATCCAGGGAACCATCTTCCTTAAATGGAGTGATCAGGGCAGTTGCGGCCCCTTCAAACAGTTTCTTTTTCATCAATTGCTCCTCCGGTTCATAAAAAGATGTTGAAATATCAAGCATTTCCATTTATAATAATATGAATAAGAAAGAAATACGATACTATTGAAAAGGAATAAATACTGTGACTGTAGATGAATTTGATTATGTATTACCGGAGGAGCTGATCGCACAGACTCCTCTTGAGAAAAGAGATCACTCTCGTCTTTTGGTTCTTCACCGTGAAAATAGCGAGCTGGAGCATCGTCGGTTTTACGATATCGTTGATTATCTGAACCCCGGTGACCTGCTGGTGGTCAATGATTCCAAGGTGATCCCTGCCCGGATTTTCGGCAACCGTGCCGGAACAGGCGGGCTGGTCGAGGTCTTGCTTCTTAAGGTATTAGAAGAAAATGTATGGGAGGTGCTGGTCAAGCCCGGGAAAAAGGCGCGTCCCGGACAGATCCTGGAGTTTCAGGAGGGCATGACCGGCACCGTTCTGGAGCTCTTAGAAGATGGGAAAAGAAAGATTCGGTTTGACCATCACGCTTCGACGATCTATGAAGTTCTGGACCGAATCGGCAAGATGCCGCTTCCGCCCTACATTACGGAGCAATTAAAGGATCAAGGGCGCTATCAGACGGTTTATGCGCGGGAACTGGGTTCTGCCGCCGCACCGACAGCGGGCCTGCATTTTACCGATGAATTATTGGAGAAGGTGAAGGATAAAGGCATAAAAATTGCGCCGGTGACCCTACATGTTGGACTGGGAACCTTCCGTCCGGTGAAAGAAAAAGAGATTACGAAGCACATTATGCATACAGAGTATTTTTCCATTCCGGAAGAAACGATCCGTCTGGTGAAGGAAACGAAAGCTGCCGGTGGACGGGTGATCTCGGTAGGCACAACTGCCACAAGGACCTTGGAGAGTGGTTTTGATGCATCTTTAAATTGCACTCAGAACTCTGGTGACACCGGGATCTTCATCTATCCCGGTTATAAGTTTAAAGTGATCGATGCACTGATCACCAATTTTCATCTCCCCAAAAGCACCTTGATGATGCTTGTTAGCGCACTGGCGGGGAAGGATCAGATCATGAAGGCTTATCAGGCTGCGGTAGAGGAAAAATACCGTTTCTTCAGCTTCGGTGACGCAATGTTTATCTGTAATTAGGAGAAGAACATGTTTAAAATCATTAAAAAGGATCAGCGTGCACGCCTCGGCACCTTTGAGACCGTTCATGGTACAGTTCAGACGCCGGTCTTTATGAACGTTGCAACCTGCGGTGCCATTAAAGGGGCGGTATCCGCCTTGGACTTAAAGGATCTGAAATGCCAGGTTCAGCTATGCAACACCTATCACCTGCACCTCAGACCCGGGGATGAGATCGTGAGAAAACTGGGTGGACTTCATAAAATGACTCGCTGGGATGGTCCAATTCTGACGGATAGCGGTGGTTTCCAGGTGTTTTCCTTGGCGAAGCTACGGAATATTACGGAGGAAGGTGTCACCTTTAATTCCCATATTGATGGTCATAAGATCTTTATGGGTCCGGAGGAGAGCATGCAGATCCAGTCCAATTTAGGCTCTACTATTGCCATGGCATTTGATGAATGTATTGAAAACCCGGCAAAATATGATTATGTCAAGGAGTCGACGGCAAGAACGGTACGTTGGTTAAAACGCTGTAAGGCAGAGCACGAACGTCTGAATTCCTTGCCAGATACCTGCAATCCGGATCAGTTGCTTTTTGCCATCAACCAAGGCGGGACCTATAGTGATCTGCGGATCGAAAACATGAAACAGATCGTGGAGGTCGGTGCAGATGGTTACGCCATCGGGGGTTTGGCAGTGGGGGAGACGGCGGAAGAAATGTATCGAGTGCTGGACGATGTGATCCCCTATGCGCCGGAGGACAAGCCTCGCTACCTGATGGGAGTTGGAACGCCGGTCAATATCCTGGAAGGAGTTGCCCGCGGCATTGATTTTTTTGACTGCGTCATGCCCGCAAGAAACGCTCGTCATTCTCATCTTTTTACCAATGATGGTATTATGAACCTGCTAAACAAAAAATATGAGTTGGATGAACGTCCGCTGGACGAGGGGTGTAACTGTCCTACTTGCCGGAATTTCACCCGAGCCTATATCCGCCATCTTTTTAAGGCTGGCGAAATGCTGGCGATGCGACTTTGCGTTATGCATAATCTCTATTTCTATAACGACCTGATGGAGCAAATTCGCGAGCACCTGGCGGCGGGTGATTTTTATGAGTGGAAGGAAGAAAAGGTGCAAGCATTGTCCAAACGTATTTAATGGTTGACAATACAGCAAATTTTGGATATAATGCAGTTATTACAATGAGAAGGAGAAAAACAAAATGACAGAGTTTTTGACCCAATATGGCGGTATGCTTTTGATCCTTGCTGTTATGATCATTTTTACGGTTGTGATGAGCAAAAAGGATAAGAAGCGTCAGCAGGAACGCAAGAATATGCAGAATAATCTTGAAGTCGGCGACACGATCCTGATGGAATGTGGCATCGTTGGCAAGGTCGTCTCTACCAAAGATCTGGAGACCATCGTGATCGAGACCGGCTCTGATAAGACAAAGCTTCGCTTTAAGAGATGGGCGATTGCTTCCAAGATCGACGAGTAAGGTATAATTGATCTGACTTCCTCATAGGATGTATTACCAACTGTGAGGGAGGAATTCTGAATGAAATATGAAGAGTCTCAAAAAATCACAGCGCTTGGCGTTGTGATTTTTTCTTTTATTGCATTATTGGGCTGTCTTGCGGTTATTGCAGCAGTCGATGGGCTGACAGCCATTCTTGTTCTCAAAACCGCTCTGCCGGAGGGTGCGTTAAAAATCGGAAGCGTATTGGGCAGCGGTATTGGGATCATTCTGTCAACAGCGTTGCTGACGGCAAAGGGGAGAATGAAGGGGATCGTTTCTGCCGGTATTATTGCAGGGTGCGTCTTGTTATTGAAGATCCTTGGGAATACGCTACTGAACATGGGTGGATATTTTACCTGGAACGGATTTGTCGGTGCATTGTTTACAGTGGTGTTTGCGCTGATCGGCGGTGTTCTTGGCGCAGCGCTTAAAGGGTGAGGAAATGTTGTCAATTTGCATAAACCGATTATTTTTTTAAATCTTTTTAAAAATACCTCTTGACTTTTTAAAATAACATCATTTTGTTTTGCGCGGTGAAGAAGTATCTATATCTTGTGGCACAAAATACCAAAAATATAAGTTTACATAATAATTGCATTGTGGTTTACATAACTTGTTTTATGCAGGTTTTACAAATTTTCTTTTTCTCTCAAAATTACCTTGATTAACTCTAATTATTGGGGTAAAATGATAACGCTGTTCGAAAAAACGAGCAGCGTATTTCTTTACATAATTTTTTGCATAATGATGGACAATCCCTCATAGGTTATCATGAGGTGATTGTATGAACCGTATTTTATCAAGTATCAAAAGAACTTATGCCCATGAATTGCCGATCATAAAACTGTATGGAATTTTATACCTTATCGGTGTGTTTATCGGGGCAGGCGCTGCTGTTTTACTACGGGATGATTTTTCCTTGCAGGCGCAACTTCTTTTCAGTCCGGAAAACTGCAGCGGCTTTTGGGCAACATTTTTGCAACAGTTCTTGTTTTTTGTTTTGATCTTTTTTCTTGGTTTAACAGTTGTCGGCATACCGCTGGTTCCTCTATATCCGCTTTACAAAGGTTTTTCCATTGGTCTGCTGATTGCTCTTGCTGTGATATTGTCCGGCGTGCGGGGGTTCTTTTTCGGCACGCTGGCATTTTTCGCCCAAAACGCGCTATATACTGTTCTCGGTTACTTTCTTTGCTACTCTTCGGCGCGCCTTTCTGTGGCACTTTTTGAACTGCTGAAGGGGAGGGGGAAGCATGGTGCGTCCTATAAGGAATTTATACATCATGTTTACTGCCTGCTGATCGTATCTCCGCTGCTTTCTTTGGGCGCACTTTGGGAGTGGAAGGTCGTACCACTGATCCTGCAACTATTTTAATTTATTTTGAAAGGAGGAAATTTAATTGGAACGGACTTATATTAATTTTTGTAATTATCTGATGACCAAAAAGGGTACGTCTGCCAATACTCTTTCCTCCTATCAAAGAGATCTTCGCCAGCTGATGAATTATCTTCGGACTCAAAATATCGATTCCTGGACCGCCGTTTCTGATGCGGAATTGATCCGGTACTTTGATTCGCTGAAAAAAGCGCAAAAAAGCGAAGCCACCATCTCCCGATCCATGTCTACCATGCGATGCTTTTTCAAATATCTGGTTTCCAAAAAGATCGTTTCCGCCAGCCCCATGGTGGGAATTAAGGGATTAAAGACCGAAGCCAAACTCCCCGAGATCCTGACTAACGATGAGGTAGAGCTGCTGCTCTGGCAGCCAGATAATTTAACCGTCAAGGGAATTCGCGATAAAGCGATGCTGGAAGTGCTTTATGCATCCGGGATCCGCGTCAGTGAGCTGCTGACATTAAAGATTACCGATGTAAATTTAGATGTGGGTTACCTTATGATGAATCATCATGAGGACAACGAGCGGATCATTCCGCTTTATAATCTCGCAGTGCAGGCGCTGCGGAATTATTTAGTGGAGAGCCGACCTCAATTAGTGGACAGCGCCAAAGAAAATACTCTATTTTTAAACGCTACCGGACAACCCATGACCCGTCAGGGCTTCTGGAAGCTGGTGAAGTATTATACAGCCGCTGCAAAAATTGAGAAGGACATCACCCCCAAGACGTTGCGCCATTCATTTGCAACGCATCTTTTGGAAAATGGTGCAGATATTAACATGGTAAAGGATATGATGGGTCATTCTTCCATCACTTCCACCAGAGTGTATGCCAAGCTTTTGAAAAATAAATACTTATCCACTTATGAAAATTGCCATCCCCGTGCTGTAAAGGCAGGTGAGTAAACATGGGGCTTTTCAATAACTATATGAAAGAGGGAAAGGGGGTCGGCAAAGAGGAAAAAACGCCTCGTTTTCTCTTGTTTTTCCAGATTTTTTTCCGAAAATTCTGGAACCTGGTCATGCTGAATATGCTTTATGTGCTATTCTGTATCCCCATCGTAACCATCGGTCCCGCCACCGCCGGTATGACGAAGATCCTGCGAAACTATGCTCGCGAAGAGCACGCTTTTGTCTGGGGCGATTTTATCGAGACCTTTAAGAAGAATTTTAAGCAATCTTTTCTTTTTTCTTTACTGGATCTCTTTGTCTTGACATTTCTGACATTAGACTTGCTTTCTATCCAAAATGTGACGAACCAGGTTTTGTCCACTGTATCCATGGCGGCGATCTTATTCTCGCTGACTATCTGGATCTTTATGCGGTATTATATTTACACAATGATGATCACTTTCCGGCTGACCTTCCGTCAGCTGCTGAAAAATGCATTTATTTTTTGCTGGGCAGGATTTTTCAGAAACCTGTTTCTAACTGCGATCATTGCGTTAATTACCCTCCTTGCTGTTTGGTATCTCGGAATTATCTATCTTGGATTTTTCCTGCTGATCATCTATTTCTCGCTTTGCGGATTTCTGATTAACTTTATGACTTATCCCTTGATCAAAAAGCATATGATCGACGGATTTGACCCTCAGACCGGAGAACGGCTTGAGGAAGAAAAATACGAGGGTTTTGAATAATAAAATAAAAGTGCCTCTAAGCAGATCGCTTAGAAGCACTTTTTTAGTTTTCCAATTCCTTTAGCCAAATCGCCGAGGAAGCATCGGAAGGCATCTGCCAATCTCCCCGGGGAGAAAGGCTGACCGATCCAACCTTAGGTCCGTCTGGCAGGCAGGAGCGCTTAAATTGCTGATTAAAGAACCTTCTTAAAAAAGTACGAAGCCAGTGGATCAGCACTTCATCAGAATAGGTATCTCCAAGGGTATGGCGCGCCAGACGCAGCAGCTTTTGCGGACGATACCCAAACCGAACAAAATGATAGAGATAAAAATCGTGAAGTTCATAGGGACCGACCAGATCTTCCGTCTTCTGGGAAAGATCACCATTCTGATCTACCGGCAGAAGTTCAGGGGAGACCGGGGTGTCCAAAATATCCAGCAGGGTATCGTGCAGTTGCTTGGAGGTGCGTTTTGCCTCATAGCCAACGATATAGCGCACCAAGGTTTTAGGCACCGAAGCATTAACTGCGTACATCGACATATGGTCGCCATTGTAGGTCGCCCAACCCAGTGCCAGTTCCGAAAGATCACCGGTTCCAACAACCAGTCCTCCGCACTGATTGGCGACATCCATCAGTACCTGGGTACGCTCTCGTGCCTGGGAATTCTCAAAGGTCACATCGTAATTGCCGGCATCCTGCCCAATGTCAGAAAAATGCTGACGGACAGATGCAGTGATATCTACTTCTTTCAATTCAACGCCCAGCTCATTGCAAAGGGTGATCGCATTGTTTTTAGTGCGGGCAGAGGTGCCAAAGCAGGGCATGGTGATCGCCAATATATCACTGCAGGGGCGGTCCAACAGTTTCATTGCCCGTACAGCCACCAGCAATGCCAAAGTGCTGTCCAGTCCGCCGGAAATGCCGATCACAGCACGTTTTGCAAAGGTGTGCTCCAACCGTTTTTTCAAGCCATACGCCTGGGTTTGAAGAATAGACTCCGCCCGGCGGTTAAGCTCCGCTTCATTCATCGGTAAAAAAGGATTACGATCATATAGACGGGTCAGTTTTGTTTCAACGGCTTCCTGCGAAAATATCAATGCAACGAAACCGTCGGCAGAGGAGTAGAAGCTTTTGTTTTTACATCTTTCAGAGGCGATCCGCTGAAGATCGATCTCAGTCAAAACAAGATGATCGGCACCGAAGGGCTTGTTTTCAATAAGAACCGCTCCGTTTTCAGCAATCAGATGATGGCGAGAGAATACCAGATCCTGCGTTGACTCCTCTGGTCCTGCATTACAGAATATATAACCGCAATTCAGCCTGGCCGAGGTGGAAGAAACCAGTAATCGGCGATAATCTTCGGCACCGGCAACCTCATTTGTCGCAGCCGGATTAGCGATGAGTAAGGCTCCTGCTGCGACTGCTGCCTGGCAAGGAGGTACTGTCGCCCAAAGATCTGTTCCGATCTCGACGCCGAAGCAAAAATCCTCAATAAGGTCATGCTGGAACAGCAAATCGCACCCCAGGGGGATCTCTTCACCATCCAGAATAAATACAGATGTTTTCTCCAGCTCAGCACCGGAAGTGAACTGCCCGGAGGGGTAGGTCTTAGGGACAAACCCCAGAATGTTGCCCTGCGAAAGAACAGCGGCACAATCGTAAAGCTTGTGCTGATACCGCAACGGCAGACCAACCACAACGACCGGATAAAGTTCTTCTGTCACCTTAGCGATTTGAAGCAGTGCATCCAATGCTTTATTTAAAAGTGTTTCGTTGTAAAAAAGATCGCCGCAGGTGTAGCCGGTGATGCATAACTCCGGCAAGACTAGGAGATTGACGCCGGCGGCATCTGCTTGCCGGATCTGTTCAATGATCGCTGCTGCATTTTTTTGCGGATCAGCAACCGAAATCGCCACGCTTGCTGCAGCAACTTTAACAAAACCGTCTTTCATTCTTCAACACTTCCAATCAAATCTATTTATTTAATTTTATTTATAAACACATGATTTGTCAATATTATAGTTTATTTTATAAAAGTATTGTCAATCACCGGTTTTTTTGATATAATTCATCTAAATGCTTGAGTGGAGGTTTTTTATGAAAAAGAAAACCATACTTTTGATCAGTATTGCCGCCGCTTTGATTCTTTTAGCGACTGCTCTGATCATTTTGGTTCCAAAGATCAAGGGTTATATGCCATATTACTACGATAAGAATGGCAAAAAGCAAGAGGACAAGCCCTATACTCTCACCATCGAAAAGACCGATTTTGAAAATGAGGTGGCAGCAGAGCTGGCTGAAAACGGTGTTATCTGTTCCTCTGTGCGTTTTTTAAACTATATTAAGGAAAACTATCCCGACTTTGTTTGGTACAACGGAATCTATCATTTGAACGCTAATATGTCCTATAAAGAGCTTTGCGAGGCGCTGATGGAACCGGATGCAAAGCTGGATTATGTCAAATTCGTTGTTCCGGAGGGGAAGAGTATCCGCGGGATCTCCGCCATTGTGGAGGAAAGCGGACTCTGCACCGCCGAGGAGTTTTTGACCGCCGCCGACAGTTACGATTACGATTACCCCTTTATCGAGGAACTTAAAAAACGGGATCAAAGCTTGGTGGGATACAAGCTGGAGGGATATCTATTTCCTGCCACTTACGAATTCCGCGCTGATACGGTGACACCGCATCAGATCGTCGATAAGATGCTTAAAACCTTCACCGAGTATGTTACGCAGGATATGATCGATCAAGCGAAGGAGATGGGACTTTCCCTGAATGAATTTATTTCCTTCGGCTCAGTCGTGCAGGCAGAGGCATTTAGCAAAGAATCTATGGCAGGTGTTGCATCGGTTTTCTGGAACCGCCTGAACTCCAGCGATATGCGGAGATTGCAGTCCGACCCCACTACGACCTATGCCAAATCTTTGAAGGATCTGCCTGGATATTCCACCGACATGAAAGAAGCTTATGATACCTATAGCTGTATCGGTTTGCCTGTCGGTCCGACCAATTGTCCCGGAATAGATGTCCTAAAAGCGATCCTGTCACCGGAGGATGCAGAGTATTTTTATTTCGTGACCGATAAAAACGGAGAATTTTACTTTAACAAAACCCTGAATGATCACAATCGGACTATTCGTGCTCTTGTGAATCAAGGGCTGTGGGCTTAACGATGATCCATTTTATTCAACAATCCTGTCTTGAGAAAATAAGAGCGGATGCAACGGAGTTTAAAGAACCTTTTTTAACATCCTGCGCCCTGGCGGGTGAGGTTTTTGCTTACCAAGTTGCAATCTATAGTGATAGCGACAGCAGCGAAGCGGTTTCGGTTTATGCCGAAAGCGGGGCAGAGGTTTGTCTTTATGAAGTTAAGCAGGTTCCTGTGAATTGGCCGCACTATGCCAATGACTCGTACCGGCATTATCTTACAGATACCCCGGCTCTTTTGCCGGACGCACTGGTCCCTCTCGGACGCCGCAAGACTTTGCGGATCAATCGCAATGTAACCGTTCTTTGGGTTGAGGTTACTGCAGACTTCCCGGGAAATTATGATGTAGAGCTGGTATTTAAGACAAATGAAGGGGAACAGCGAACACTCTTTCACTTGCACATCCTGCCGTGCCGCATGCCGGAATTACGGTTTAATCTTTGCCAATATATTGATCCCGCCAGTATTGCGGCATACTACGGTGTTCCCATGTTTTGCGATAAGCATTGGGATCTTCTGGAAAAGAATATTCAGCTTGCCGCCAAGCATGGCGTTACAAATCTGCTGACACCCATCTATCCGCCGGTCTATGGCAAACATTCTTTGGGCGGAGAAGGGGTCCAGCTGGTGAAGATCACCGAAAATAAAAATGACTATGAATTCAACTACGACCTTCTGGATTGCTGGGTGTTATTTGCCAAGAGAAACGGCATTAAAAGGCTTACCTTTCCGCCGATCTTTCCTTCCATCGAAACGCTTGAGTGCCCCAAAATAAAAATCACCCGTTCTTGGCGTGAGGTCTGGCTCTTCGATGAAAGTACAGATGTACTCTCTCCGATTTTTTGCAATTTCATTAGGAAATTTTTCCGTAGCCTGATGAAGCATATGAAAGAGATCGGCGCAGAGGATATGATGTGCTTCCAGATCTCCGATAGACCTTCTGTTGAATTTGCAGATCGATATGCGCAATGCCGCGCTCTCCTGAATAATGTTATCAATTGTCACCAGATCGCGGATATCGCAGTCCCTTATGATTTTTATAAGCTAAATTTGGGCTCAGCCCCATTCTTTACTATCCAAGATATCGATGATTTGCTCCGACTTCCCAGCGATCGATTTTTGTGTACAGATGTTACGGCGGTCAATGCGATTACAAATTTTTTGATCGCTTCTCCGTCGTTGCGTGTCCGTACATTTGGCTTGCTTTGCTTTCAATATCGTATTGCAGCGTTGTTTAATCTTTGGTTCAATAACTATTTCAATGCCGAAGGTGAAAGGGCAGATGTTTTCTTGAATACCGCCAACGAAAACGCGCTTCCGTCCGGCGGCGGATTTCTTGTTTATCCCGGCATGGATGGTCCGATTCCATCCATCCGTCTGAAGCAGTTATTCTACGCACTTCAGGATATTCAGGCGCTGCGCGTGCTGGAGCGTGATATTCCCTTTGATCGAGTAGTGTCAAAGATCAGTAAGATCGCTTCCGTCGATACGCTGACTGTCAGTGAAGAAAAATTTATAAAAATTCGTGACGAAATATACGCTCAAATTGAAAAATTTAATAACAAATAAAGTTTAGTTCGTAAAGAGAGGTTTATTAAATGAAGCTTGGTATCGTGGGGTTACCTAATGTAGGAAAAAGTACGTTATTCAACGCAATCACAAACGCAAAGGCGCAGTCGGCAAACTATCCGTTCTGTACCATCGATCCCAATGTGGGCGTGGTCTGCGTACCGGATAAACGCTTAGATGTTTTGGCGGAAATGAACAATTCTAAAAAGGTGGTTCCTGCCGTTATTGAATTTGTTGATATTGCAGGTCTGGTGAAGGGCGCGTCCAAGGGAGAGGGACTGGGCAATAAGTTCCTCGGCAATATCCGCGAGGTCGACGCTATCGTCCATGTTGTCCGCTGCTTTGCAGATGATAATATCGTCCATGTAGATGGCTCGGTGGATCCTATCCGCGATATTGATACCATCAACCTGGAACTGATCTTTTCTGACCTGGAACTGGTGGAAAAGCTTCGTGACCGTGCAGCAAAATTGGCAAAGGGCGATAAAAAGCACTTGACTGAGGTGGCGCTTTTCGATAAGATCAAAGCGACCTTGGAGGCAGAACGCTTTGTCAATACCATTGAATTTACCGAGGACGAGCAGGAAATCATGAAAACGGTTTCTCTCCTGACGGATAAGCCGGTGATCTATGCAGCAAATGTCTGCGAAGAGGATTTCAAAAACGGCAAACTCAGCAATGAGTATATTGATGCCGTGCAGGAGCGGGCGTCTCATGAAAATGCCGAGGTGCTGGTCATCTGCGCCAGACTGGAGGAGGAGATCAGCGAACTGAGCGAGGAGGAAAAAGAACTCTTTTTAGCAGAGCTTGGCTTCGAGCATAGCGGTCTGGACCGCATGATTTCCACCTGCTACAGCCTTTTAGGACTGATCAGTTATATTACCAGCGGTGAGATGGAAACCAAAGCCTGGACCATCACCAAAGGTACCAAGGCTCCTCAGGCAGCAGGGAAGATCCATACTGACTTTGAGCGCGGTTTTATTCGCGCCGAGATCGTCTCCTATGATGATCTTGTTGCCTGCGGATCGATGGTTGCGGCCAAGGAAAAAGGATTGGTGCGCAGCGAGGGGAAGGAATATGTCATGAAAGACGGAGATGTGGTCCTTTTTCGCTTCAATGTATAAAAAAACAGCGGTCCTTGTGACCGCTGTTTTACTTTGTGATGCAAATAATTCCCAAGATGATTACCGCCGCCAGTAATATAAAAAAACCGATCCTCCACCAATTGCACGCGACACCGGCGCGTTTAGCCTTAATGTGACTGTTCATCATTTTCTCACATTCCTTCACAACATCTTGATAAGGAACCTTTCCGCCGGAACGTAGAATAAATATCGCTTGCTCAAAAATGTCACTTTCTGTATTGTTCAGTAGAATGATCTGCTTTCCAACTCCTTTTATCATACCAACACCTCTTTGTTAGTATTTTGGATTGAAAAAATCTTATTCAGTCATTTTGTGAAATTTACAGACCATGACGGTAACATCATCACTGACAGCAGACTCACTTTTCTCACTGAGACTCTGAAGGATTTTTTTGGCATAGGTACGTACATCTGTATCCCTGCATTTAACCAAGCTATCTTCTAACTGTTCATTTAAAGCGGTTAATCCATCTGATGCCAAAATCAAGCAGTCTCCGTCTTGGACCTTTATATTTATATGGCGTAACCGATCCTTTTCACCAAGTCCCAGAGGCATCCCGCCACCTCGCAAGATCGTTAACCGATCCCCATGCAGATGGTAGCTGTCGTAAGCGCCCGCCTTATAAAAGTCTGCCACGCCATTGTTCAGATCAATGGCACAAACATCCACGGTTGTAAAGTGATTTTCCTGTCTAAAGCGCAAGGCGGAACGATAGACATTCAGTGCATTGGGAACTGAAAGCCCCCCTGCGACCAGTCGGCGGATGGTATCGATCACCAGTTCGCTCTGTACGCCGGCAGCCTTGCCGCTGCCCATACCGTCTGCCAGGATTAAATAATAAAGCCCTTTTCCTGCAGAAAAGCCCAGCGCGGTATCTCCGCTGATCTGTTCGCCGCTTTTTGTCTTACAGAGGGCAGCGCAAGAAATATTAAACCGACTGCTTTCTCTAATGTGAGCAAGATAGCCGTCCTCATATTTTGCAGTTTTCAGCGTAAATCCTTCTTTAAAGTAAGGTGCAACGACCTCGCTGATGATTTTTTCATATAGAAGGTCACCATTTAAATGGAATTGAATGTCACATTTTTTGCAGCTACGCTCATCGATCATAAAATTGATGTCGCGAACAGTTAGTCTTCTTTTTTCAAGACCGCCCTTGATCTGCTCCTCTTCATCAGTCAGAAAACGCACCGTCCTTACTGAAGCATCCATTTTTCGCTCAATTTTCCTGGAGAGGTGATCTAATTGCTCAATTAGATCCTCAAAATCTTCGGAATGACTGTAGATCAAGCGCTTTTCAATTATCTCCGCCATGGCGTTAGGTTTGATGCAAAAGGGAAGAACAGCTTCGATATTTCCCAGCTCCTCTGTCTGGCAAAAGCGTTCTGCTAATGAATCCAAGGCTTCCGATAATTCCGGCGCATTTTTCTCATAACAGATCATAGCTTTAGGACATACCGCCTGACATTCTTTTTTGCAGACATCAACCAAATTTTTATCATTCATGTGATTTTTGCTTGGCTTTTTTGGCTTTTTTACAGCAATATACGAGGAAAGAAAAATGCGTACTTTTTGTTTTGGAATAAAAAAGACAACGGCGTAGGCAACCAGCGGTTCACCAAAATACCAGTAATTCCAAGGGAACTTTCCAAAAAAGAAAAGAATCGCATAATAGACCAGCGTGAAAGCGGTCATGGCAAAACGGTCTGAAAAAGCCGAAAAAACGCAACCGACAAGAGTTCCGACGATCATGGCGGTGAAGATGGCCTCTCCGCCGCTTCCTGCTGCCGACATAATAATCCCCAGGCAAGAACCCAAAACAGCCGCGTGGCTCGTTTTTAAACAACACAACGCCAAAAAAAGCAGAGAGATGGCAACCATGCGTGAAACGCTCATGCCAAAAACATAGACGTTATGCAGGGTGATCAAAATCAGGATCATAGTAATTGCCGCCGCGATCAATTCTCTGGACGATAGATAGCAGCAACTCCGGAAAGCCTTGACTGCATATGAAACAAAATAAATGCAGCAACAGGTCAGCACACTTTCTCCGGTCAGAATCAGTACATTATATAATGTCAATTGATCGACCAAAAGAAAGAGAAAACCGGCGGTAAAGCAGCAAGCGGCGGTAAGTACAGCGGTATCATTCTTAACTATATGCAGTGATTTTCGAAATACCATGTATACAACATAGATCATCGTCAGGGCAGTTATGTATTTAAAAACCGACAAAGAGAATGAGCCCGAGAGGATCCCCAACGAGCTACCGAGGTAGCAAAAGGTGGGGATCAGACCAATATCCGGACTAACAGAAAGCAGTATCAGAGAAAAAGGGGAGAAGTTTTCAAAAAGTGCGCATTTTGCTGTCAGAAACCCCAAACCCAGCGATAAAATGATACGTAAAGTGTAATAAAATCCGGATGTAACGGCGTTTTGAAACCGATCTAAATGATGTTGAACCTTGATCATGATATGCTCCTTTTAACGTCTTTTGGTCTCATTATAGCGGGGTGCATCCCTCCTTTTTGTCGTATTTTGAACGGAGTTGAAATTATTTTCAAAAAAGCCATAGATATTTATCCGATTATCCGTTATAATAAGGTTAATAAAACAAAGGAATGTTAAAATGGATATTCAGGCAATCAATTTAAAAAACATTGTAGAGCCCTTGCTTGCGTGGTACAATGAAAATAAGCGCGATCTACCTTGGCGCCACGATCCCACGCCCTACAGAGTGTGGATATCCGAGATTATGCTGCAGCAAACTCGTGTTGACCCGGTCATTCCGTATTATTTGCGTTTTATGGAGGCGGTTCCGGACGTGGAAACGCTGGCATCCCTCCCGGAGGATGAACTGATGAAGCTCTGGGAAGGGCTGGGTTACTATAGCAGAGCGCGAAATCTCCAAAAAGCCGCCAAAGAAATTGTAAAGGAAAATTACTTTCCTACCGATTTTGAAGGCTGGCGCGCCTTGCCTGGAATCGGCGAGTATACTGCAGGTGCCATCTGCTCCATCGCCTTGGGATTACCGACTCCGGCGGTAGATGGCAATGTTTTGCGGGTCCTTTCCAGAGTGATCGGTTCATATCAAGACATTACATTGCAGGCGGTAAAGAAGAATTTTGCTGAAGCATTAAAAAATATCTATCCTGTAGGAAAGACCTCCGAATTTACCCAAGGTCTAATGGAGCTGGGAGCAATCGTCTGTCTGCCGAACGGCGCTCCGCTTTGTAAAAATTGCCCGCTGCGGGAGCAATGTATTGCCCATAAGGACCAATTGACCGATTTGATTCCAGTAAAAACTGCAAAAAAACAAAGAAGGGTCGAAAAGAAAACAGTACTGCTCCTGCGATGTGATGATAAAATCGCTTTAAATCGCAGACCGGCAAAAGGATTGCTGGCAAATCTCTGGGAGTTTCCCAATTTTCCCATTCATTTTTCAAAGTCGGAAATAAAGAAAGACTTCGACCCGCTCAGTATTAAAAAATTGCCATCGTCTAACCATATTTTTACCCACATCGAATGGCAGATGATCGGTTATGAGGTTTTACTGGCTGAGCCTCAGGAGAATTATCATTGGGTCACTGTAGAGGAGGCAATATATCAAAAAGCCATCCCCAGCGCCTTTCGGTGCTATACAAATTATTTAAAAGAACAACGTTTTGAGGTGTAAAAAGTGAAACATTTATTGAAAGTGACCGCTGCCTTACTTCTGGATCAGTTGGTAGGTACTATTTCCGGATTTATGCTGGTACTCTGCGTTTCTGTTATCTTTAAAAACAATTTGAATGGCTATTTGATCGCCTTTTTCATCTGCTTTGGGTTCTACGCTTATGCCACTTATAATTCTGCTTTTAAAGGCGGCTTTCGGGATACGCATCGCATCAGAAAAGACCCTGCATACCATAGTTACTTATACAAAGGAGCTTTGGCGGGCATTTTGTCGGCCGTTCCGTTACTGGTCATTTATGTGATTTATCGGATGACGGGCGCCGGTATCGTCGCGGTTTACTACATGATCGCAAATATGTACTGGACCTGGCCAATGAGCAACATTTTCCCCAATCATTTGCAGACAGTATTTGCTTTGGCGTTCGTGCCCATCGTTTTTATCCCTTGGCTCGGATATATTGCGGGATATAAAAATTTCATGGTGTCCGATCTTGCAGTAAAGCTCTACAAGAAACATATCGAGAAGCAATAAAAGAGAGTGCCTGCAGGGCACTCTTTTTATATTAGTATATATTATTGACTTTTGATAGAATGCGTGGTACAATTGCTTTGATATTTTGTGATATTTTTTATATAGGTGAATGGTTATGAGCTACAACGCATCAGCGGCAGTCGGTGAACCCTTGGTTTCCGTCTACTGTATGACATATAATCAAGAAAAAACCATAGGGCAGACCATCGAGAGTATCGTTGCCCAAAAAACCGACTTTCCCTTTGAACTGATCGTTCACGATGATGCTTCCAGCGATGACACGGCGAAGATCGTGCGGGAATATGCTGACCGCTATCCCCATATCGTTCGTCCCATCTTTCAGAATGAAAACCAATTTAAAAACTGTAATTTGATTAAAACCCACATCCATCCGGTGGCAAAGGGAAGGTATGTCGCCCTTTGCGAAGGGGACGATTATTGGTCCGACGAATGTAAGCTTCAGTTGCAAGCAGAGTATATGCTAAGCCATCCTGAGTGCTCCTTTTGCTTTCACGCAGTCCATCAATTGTCTTCGGACGGCAGCATGATGGTCTACCGCCCGCTGAAAAGCGACTGCGAGGTTTCAGCGTCGCTGATCATTAAACGGGGCGGCTTGTTCTGTCCTACGGTCTCTTCCATGTTCCGTCGGGATGTCATGGATCTCTGGCCGGAATTCCGGAATGTGGCGGATGTTTACGATTACCCGGCGCAGGTCCTTGCCGCCACCATGGGAACGGTACATTATATTGACCGGATCATGGGTGTTTACCGTTTTGCATCGGAGGGTTCCTGGACCGCGCAGCACGAGAGCAAGATCGACTATACCCATGTTGAAAACGAAAGCTGTTGGCTGGAATTATTTGACGCATATACAGAAAGACGGTATACCGCTGCTATCGACTATCATATGGCGCATATGTGGTTTACCGAATACCGAAAGACCTTTGAACCTGCTGTACGAAAAAAAGCAATAAAGCATATCCGCCGTTTACCTCTTGGAGAGCGAATCATGTTTACTGTGTTGTTCGGCGTTTTCTCTGTACTGGGAAAACGAGGAAACCATTTATGGCAGGTAATGAAAAAAATTCTTTTGAAATAAAGACGGTGCAATTATGGATGAAAAAATTTTAGTAACCCGTTCCTCCATGCCCCCCTTTGAGGAGTATGTGGAGGAGATCCGATCCTTATGGGATACTCGCTGGCTGACCAACTCCGGCGCCAAGCATAAAGAACTGGAAACGAAGCTCTGCGAATATTTGGGCGTTTCCAATACCGCCCTCTGCGTCAACGGCCATCAGGCGCTGGAATGTATTTTAGAGGTATTTGACCTAAAAGGAGAGGTAATCACCACTCCGTTCACCTTTGTTTCCACCACCAATGCCATTGTACGCAAAGGGTTGACTCCGGTATTCTGCGATATCAATGACCGCGATTTTACCATTGATGTGGATAAGATCGAAGCGCTGATTACGGATAAGACCTGCGCCATCATGCCAGTGCATGTCTACGGTAACCTCTGCGACGATACTGCCATCCGTAAAATTGCGGATCGATACGGTCTCAAGGTCATTTATGATGCCGCCCATGCTTTCGGTGTATGTCGGAACGGTGTCGGCGCCGCCGCCTTAGGCGACGCATCAATGTTTAGCTTCCACGCCACCAAGGTGTTTCATTCGGTGGAGGGTGGTGCGGCAATCTTCCACGATCGTGTCAATTATGACAAGATTAACCATTGTAAAAACTTCGGCATGACCACGCCGGAGACCCTTTCCTTTGCCGGCGGAAATGCGAAAATGAATGAATTTTGCGCCGCAATGGGCCTTTGCAATTTGCGGCATATTGATGATGCGATCAGATCCCGTAAAAAAGCAGCCGACCGATACCGGGAGCGGTTGCAGAATATTCCCGGATTGCAACTGAATGTGGTGCAGGACGGAGTACAAAGCAACTATGCGTATTTTCCTTTGGTGGTGCATCCGGAGATTTTTGGCAAGACCAGAGAGGATGTTTTGGACGCTCTGGCGGCGCAGAACATCGGCGCTAGAAAATACTTTTATCCTCTCACAAGCTCGCTGGAAAGCTTCGGCGGCGCATATGATCCTTCAGCAACGCCGGTGGCGGCGCGGATCTCCGAACGGGTGCTTTGCCTGCCGCTTTACGAAGGACTTGAGGACTATAATGTAGATCGCATTTGCGATACAATTTTAAATTTAGTGAGGTAACAAATATGAACATTGCATTGATCATCGCGGGTGGCAGCGGACAGCGTATGCACCAGAATATCCCTAAGCAGTTTTTGACTGTGGAGGAGCGCCCGGTCATTGTTTATACCCTGGAAGCATTCCAGCGTCATTCCGATATCGACGCTATCGCTGTAGTTTGTATTGAAGGCTGGGAAAATATGCTTTGGGCATATGCAAACCAGTTCAATATCACCAAGCTGAAGCATGTTATTCCCGGTGGTAAAAACGGTCAAGATTCCATTCGCAACGGCGTTTATGAGTTAGAGAAGCACTATTCCAAGGAAGATGTGGTGCTGATCCATGATGCCATTCGCCCAATGGTATCTCAGGAGATCATTTCTGACTGTATTGTTAAGACGCAAATGAATGGATGTGCCATCGCCGTGATCCCTTGCGCAGAAGCCATGGTCATTACTGATGATGATACTTCTTCCGAAGCCTGCTATCCTCGTGACCAATTAAAGCGCACCCAGACCCCCCAGGGCTTCTCCATCGGCAAAATTTGCGATCTTCACCGCCGTGCGTTGGAGGCGGGCATCACCAATTCGGTGGCATCTGTAACGCTGATGATCGAAATGGGGGAGAAGGTGTATTTCTCCGCCGGATCCGAAAAAAACATTAAGTTGACGACCATCGAGGATATCGATATTTTCAAAGCGCTGCTCCATGTTAAGCGTTCTGAATGGCTGAAGTGAGGAAATGCCTTTGCTATTGTACGACAGTATAACCTATCGGCAGAATCTGCTAACTGCGATCCGCGCCACCAAAGATATTGAAAAACTGCGGGGTTGCTCGGTGATGATCACCGGCGCTACCGGATTGATCGGCTCCTTTGTTGTGGACATGCTGCTGGAATATAATCGCTGCGAACAGGCGGATATTCATGTTTACGCCCTGGGCAGAAGCGAGCAAAGACTCCGGGATCGTTATGATGGTGCCGTTACTGACCACCTGCATTTTGTAGAGCAGGATGTGAACGATCCGCTTAAGTTTGATTTTGCCGCGGACTATATCATCCACGCGGCAAGCAATGCTTATCCCGCCGCCTTCGTCAATGATCCGGTGGGTACGATCCTCAGCAATATTTTTGGCACACAATATTTACTGGAATATGCAAAAAATCATGCCACTAAACGCTTTTTGTTTGTCTCATCCGGTGAAGTATATGGCCAAGGCAATCCGGACCTGATGGCTTTCCCTGAGGAATTCAGCGGCTATGTGGATCCCACCGAGCCCCGTTCCTGCTATCCTGCATCCAAGCGGGCGGCAGAAACGCTTTGCGCATCCTACACGCAGCAATTTGGTTTGGATACAGTCATTGTCCGTCCCTGCCACATTTATGGTCCCAACACCACCGGAAGCGATAATCGTGCCAGCGTGCAGTTTGTAAATAATGCGATCAACGGTGAAGATATTGTTATGAAAAGCCGAGGTACGCAGATGCGCTCCTATTGCTATGTAGCAGATTGCGCCTCTGCGCTGCTGACGGTACTGCTTTGCGGCAAACCCAGAGAGGCATACAATATTGCAAACCCGGATGCTCGGGTCACCATCGCCGGTCTTGCGGAAGCGATTGCCAAGACTGCCGGCCGAAAGGTAGTTTTTTCAGAACCGGATGATACCGCCAAGGGGCAGCAAACCCCCATCACCTATGCGGTGCTGAGCAGCGATAAGCTCTGTGCTCTTGGTTGGAAAGGAAATTATACGGTAGAGCAGGGTGTCGAGAGTACCATCAAAGTA
>JAZREO010000014.1:0-3065 GCA_045660845.1 Eubacteriales bacterium | reverse complement strand
TCCCAACCACATGGTCAGTCGGTTGATGTTATAGGGGTTGGTGGAATACTTGATCTTCTCTAAGTCGCTGATCAACCCACGAGGACCGATGGCATAGCCCAGCCGTCCGCCCGCCAGACAGCGGGATTTGGAAAAGGTCCGGACCACCAAGAGATTATCATAATCTTCCATCAGTTTATAGCAACTTTTCCCGCCGAAGTCCACATAGGCTTCGTCGATGACCACCACATGGTCCGGGTTGCTCCTTACAATCTCCTCGATGGCAGAGAGCTCCAGCGATATCCCGGTGGGTGCATTGGGATTGGCGATTACGATCAGTTTATTCTGGTTTAAATACGCCTCTTTGTTGATAGAAAAGTCCGCCTGCAACGGCTTTTCTTCATAAGAAATTCCATGCAACTCCGCAAAGACCGGGTAAAAGCCATAGGTGATATCCGGGAAGACCGCACCATCTGCACCAAACGCCATAAAGGCGAAGTTCAGAATATCATCGGAGCCGTTGGAAAGAAAGATATTCTCCGGCTCCACCCCATAAAGCCCCGCCAATTTCTCTCGAAGCGTCTTGGCAGTGGGATCGGAATACAGCCGCAGCAATTCCACCTGCTCCCCGCTCATCGCCGCCACCACCGAAGGCGCCGGCGGGAAGGGGGACTCATTGGTATTGAGCTTAATATACTCCATGTCCCGGGGCTGCTCACCCGGGGTATAGGCTTCTAATTTCTGATACTCATCTTTTAAAAAACGACTCATGTTTCCTCTTCCAATCGTACTGTCACGCTTTTAGCGTGCGCCTGCAGTCCTTCCTGCTCCGCAAAGTATGCCACATCCGCCCCGATCCGCTCCAGAGCCTCCCGGGTATAATAGGTATACTGGCTCTTTTTGACAAAATCGTCCACCGAAAGGGGACTGCTGAACCGAGCGGTGCCGCTGGTGGGCAGGGTGTGGTTGGGACCGGCATAGTAGTCACCCAGTGCCTCGGGACAGTTGCGCCCCATGAAGATGGAGCCGGCATGCTTGATACCATCCAAGTAATCAAAGGGGTTGTCCACCATCAACTCTAAGTGCTCCGGGGCGATCTCATTGGCGATCTCGATGACCACCCGGAGATCGTCGGCAACGATGATCTTACCGTTATTGTCGATGGACGCCCGGGCAATATCAGCCCGGGAAAGCAAGGGGATCTGGCGTTCCAGCTCCGCCTGCACCGCAGCTGCCAATTCCGGACTGTCGGTAACCAGTACAGCGCTTGCCAGCTTATCATGCTCCGCCTGGGAAAGCAGATCCGCCGCCACATGAGCGGGGTTACTCTTGCCATCGGCAACCACTAAAATTTCACTGGGTCCGGCGATCATGTCGATGGATACCTGACCGAACACCTGCTTTTTCGCCTCGGCAACAAAGGCGTTGCCGGGTCCGACGATCTTATCTCCCTTGGGGGCACTTTCCGTCCCATAGGCAAGGGCAGCGACCGCTTGTGCGCCGCCTACCTTGAAGATCCGCTGGACACCGGCGATCTTCGCCGCCGCCAGGATCACCGGGTTGACCTTGCCGTCCTTACCCGGGGGCGTCACCATGACGATCACGCCGCAGCCGGCGATCTTCGCCGGGACGCTATCCATCAGTACAGTAGAGGGGTACGCTGCCGTCCCGCCCGGGACATAAAGACCCACCTTCTCAATGGGGGTGATCTTCTGACCGGTGACGATACCGGCGTTTTCATTGATGATAAAGCTATTGCGCACCTGCTTTTGGTGGAAGGCACGGATATTCTTTTCCGCATTCCGGAGGATCTCCAAAAAACGGGGTTCCACTGCCCGGAAGGCTTCCTCGATCTCCGCCTCGCTGACCTCCAGAGCGCTCAGTGTACAGCCGTCAAATTTCTTATTATAGGCAAGGAGAGCCGAGTCGCCCTCTTTACGGACGGTGGCAATGATCTCCGCCACAATATCCGCCACATTGTTCTTTTGCTCCTCCCGAGCGAAGATCTCGTCGTAAGAAAGCTCACCGTAGTTCAATATCTTGATCATTTTTCTATTTGCTTCTCCAATCCTGCGCGAATGG
Source organism: Eubacteriales bacterium (assembly GCA_045660845.1). Classification (GTDB taxonomy): domain Bacteria; phylum Bacillota; class Clostridia; order Oscillospirales; family QAKW01; genus QAKW01. The sequence continues at coordinate 1,004 of JAZREO010000014.1, read as the reverse complement.
CGCAGATCTCTTCATTTTTAAATTTATAGCCCACCTTATTGGCGATCAGCCGGGCGCTGATAGGAACGATGGTCTCATAAGGCATGAGGTCGTTTTCCCGAAGCGTCGTCCCCGTTTCCACGATATCTACGATAACATCCGAGAGCCCTAAAATAGGGGCGATCTCGATGGAGCCGTTCAATTTGATGATATCGATATCCCGGCATTTTTCATTATAATAAGCGCTGGCAATATTGGGGAATTTAGTCGCCACCCGAAGGGTGGAGCCGATGGGGTCCCGGAAGCCTTTTTTTGCCGCCACCGCCATCCGGCATTTGCCCATATTCAGATCCAGAAGTTCATAGACATCCGGGCGGTACTCCAACAGAATATCCTTGCCGGCAACGCCGATATCCGCCGCGCCCCGCTCCACATAGATGGCAACATCCGAGGGCTTGACCCAGAAGTACCGCACCCCTTTTTCCGGGTTCTCAAAAATGAGCTTGCGGTTATTCTCTTCGATGGAAGGACACTCAAAGCCCGCCGTCTTGAACATTTGATAGACCTTTTCGCCCAGCCGCCCTTTAGGCAGCGCAACATTAACCATTTTCAACGGACTCGATCCCCCTTTCGGTAAAGCGCATCAGCCGGCGAGGACGCACCTGCGCCGGTAACTTCTTTGCCACCAGCAGAGTCCCCTCCCGGGAAAGGTTCTTCGCTGCTTCCACCAGTGCCGCCGGGTCGGCGTCCGCTGCGTGGAGTAGGACGGTATCCACATCATACTCCCCGTCCTCCCGCTGCTCCAGCAGGTCCAGATACACCGCAAAGCCAATGGCACCGCTTTTGCGCCCCATCTTCTGCAGTAGCTTATCATACTGACCGCCGGAAAGAACGCTGGCGGGAATTCCTTCAATATAGCCCTTAAAGACCACGCCGCTATAGTACTTCATGTCGTTGCCCACCGAGAAATCCACCCGAACCTCCGCGTCCTTTTCCAGGATGGCGCAAAGGCTGGAAAACTCCGC
>JAZREO010000013.1:0-1504 GCA_045660845.1 Eubacteriales bacterium | reverse complement strand
CTCATTCGTAACTGCTTTTAATAAATCCATTTTACAGTTCCTCCTTCTTCATCGGACATTCGTGCGAGCAAACAGCAGAGGACTATCCGTTTTATGCTGAAATATTGTAACACATCAATTTCACTTTTGCAAGTGTTTTTTAAAAAAACTTTACATTTTCTCCGGAGCATCGATCCCCATCAAAGAAAGTGCATTCGCGATCACATTTTTAGTAGCAATACAGAGGGTCAGCCGTGCCTGCTGAACAGCAGGCTCCTCGCCCTTGATGCGGCAGGCGTTATAAAAGCTATGGTAGCAGCCTGCCACCTGCATGACATAATGGTTCAGCCGGGAGGTCTCCAGCGCATCCGCGCAGCCGACGATCTCCTCAGGGAAATTGGCAATAGCCCGGATCAGCGCCCGCTCCTCGGCGGTCTGATACTGCTCGGCGGCGATCTCCCCACCTTGGTAGGTTACGCCCAACTCGTCCATGGTACGGATGATGCTGCAGATTCTTGCATGGGCGTACTGTACATAGTAGAGGGGATTTTCATTGTCCTGCTTGAGCGCCAGATCCAGATCAAAGTCCATGGCACTGTCGCACCGGTTAAGGTTGAAGAAGAACCGGGCGGCATCGGCAGGGATCTCATTCAGCAGATCCGCCAAAGTAATGCTCTTGCCGGTCCGCTTGGACATCCGGAAGGGCTCGCCGTCCTTCATCAGCCGTACCAACTGCATCAGTACAAACTGCAGCTTGTCCTGATCCTGCCCGATGGCAGCCATGGCAGCCTTGAACCGCAGGGTATGACCGTGATGATCCGCACCGAAGACGTCGATGCAGCGGTCAAACTTCCGCTTTTCGAATTTATTGCGATGATAAGCAATATCCACTGCATAGTAGGTATAGAAGCCGTTGGCTTTGACCAGCACCTCATCCTTCTCGCAGCCGAACTCGGTGGCTTTGAACCACTTAGCACCCTCCTGCTCATACATCCAGCCCCGATCCTCCAAGAGCTTGACCGTCTCTGCCACATAGCCGCTCTCATGGAGGGTGGACTCTAAGAACCATTCATCGAAATGGATCTTATACTTAGCAAGATCCTCTTTCATTTTCGCGATGTTATTTTCAAGACCGAAGGCGATGAGCTTGGGAGTCACTACCTCCTCCGCCTCTTCCGTAGCTTCCGGATGCGCCTCTAAATAAGTTTTGGCTAAGACCTTAATATCGTCACCGTGATAGCCATTCTCAGGGAACTCCACCGACTCCTCCCCATGCAGCAGCTGCTGCAGGCGGGTATAGAGGGAAAGTCCAAAGAGAGAGACCTGGTTTCCGGCGTTATTGACATAAAACTCCTTATGGACATCGGCACCCGCCCATGCCAGGACATTGGCAAGGCTGTCGCCCACCACGCCGCCCCGGGCGTTGCCCATATGCATGGGACCGGTAGGATTGGCGGAAACGAACTCCACCATGATCTTCTCACCGTTCAGCCGATTGGTTTTACCATAGTCCCCGCCCAGTTCG
>JAZREO010000012.1:0-1256 GCA_045660845.1 Eubacteriales bacterium | reverse complement strand
TCTCCCATGATATCGCCAAAAAGATCGAGAACGAACTGGAATATCCCGGTCAGATCAAGGTCAATGTCCTGCGGGAATCCCGCGCCATCGATTACGCAAAATAATACCGAAAACGCCTGCGGAGAACCGCAGGCGTTTTTTATAACCGTATGATCGTTTTTCCTTTTTGTTCTGCCAAAGTCGCAAATTTTGCCGCCCCACCGAAAGATCGCCGAAGATAGACAACGGCATAATCACTCTGCTCCAGCATCCATCGATTGCGCCGGTCAATGGAAAACCGGAGCGGCACCTGCTCCAGTCCTTCCGGGTAGACCGTATGGGGATGATCCGTCGTTGGAGGACGATCCAGATATGCCAAAACCACCTCGCAACGAATGGGATACCGTTCCGCCAACTCTTTGAGAACCGAAAGCGCCATCCGATCAAAAGCCCCCTGGGACCCCACATAAAATTGACCGACCCCTTCCTTTTCGATCAACTCTATGATCGCCTGCCGCAAGGCAGGCTTTAGTTCCTCCGAACTATCCCGATGACCAAAAAAGGTACAGGTTTTCATATCCATCCCTCACAAATTAACTATATATAGGTAATTTTAATTAATTTTTTTCTCTTTGTCAACCTATATATAGGTAACCTTAACGATTTTCCATCATACCATTATATTAACCCGAATATAGGTAATGATAATGGAGAAATGCTTATGGAATATGTATGGATGATCAGCAGCAGAATTCGAAATCTTTGCGATAAAAGAGGAATCAGTATCAATAAACTTGCAAATATGAGTGATGTTAAGCAATCCACATTGGACAATATCATGCAAGGCGTGTCAAAAAATCCCGGAATTCAGACCCTGCATAAGATCGCTAATGCGTTTAATATGACGGTGGCGGAATTTTTGGATTTTAAAGAATTAAACGATTATTCCTTTGCCGACCAGGAAGAAAACTAATAAAGTCCGTGTATCTCGATAGATACACGGACTTTTTCTTCTTTTGTCCTCTTTCCCGCGACCGCCCAAAAAGAGTTTCTTTTTCGGTGGTTTTCTTTATAGTGGCTTATCTTTGATCTGCTTGGGCTGCCGGGGGTACTGCTTCGGAGTATCGCTTATTTTACGGATCACAATGATCGCTCGCTTATCCTCCTCGCCGGGAAGGGTGTAGTGAAAGACCTGCTCCGTCTTGCCGCCTAAAATGCGGATGGCGTTTTGGGCGTTCTCCAGTTCCTCATCAGCGGTAGCGCCTTTATAAGCAATG
>JAZREO010000011.1:0-3308 GCA_045660845.1 Eubacteriales bacterium | reverse complement strand
GCCGGAGCTTTGCTACAACTCCAACTGCCTCTCTGCAGATGCCAACCCGGCCCTGGATCCCCTCTACCCCGTCCCCACCGAGTCCCAAAACTGCTGCCGCTTAAACCACGGTCCCTGCATCACCAAATACACCGGCGCCCGGGGCAAGAGCAGTACCTCTGATGCCACCGCCGAGACCATGGGCTATTTTACCCGGCTTTTTGATGCAAACGGCATTCGCTGGCAGACCGGTCTGCTGGGTGCAGTAGACGCGGGCGGCGGCGGAACAGTCGCCAAGTATATGGCGAACCGCAACATCGATACGGTAGACATCGGAATCGGTCTACTCTCTATGCACGCCCCCTTTGAGATCGCCTCCAAAGCGGATATTTACGAAACCATCCGGGCATTTCATGCCTTTCTGAAATAAGGAGCCTTTTTATGAATTATACGCAAATTGGATTTAAACCGGCGGACATTCTTGTTCCCCGGCATCTGGATAAGAGAAAATGGAGCGTTGTTGCCTGTGATCAGTATACCAGCCAACCGGAATACTGGGAGCGGGTACGCAGCTTCGTCGGCGACGCGCCCTCGGCGCTGAAGATCATGTTGCCGGAGGTGGATCTGGATCATGGCGATCCTGCCGCCATCAATCAGACCATGAAGGATTACCTGCAAGGAGATATTTTCCGCACTCTAAAGGACTCCTTGATCTATATCAAGAGGACCCTCTCCGACGGCAAAATCCGGCAGGGGTTGATCGGCATGATGGATTTAGAATGTTATGATTATCGTAAAGGCTCCCGCTCCCTTTGCCGCGCCACTGAGGGTACGGTGGAGGAGCGTTTGCCGCCCCGTATCCGCATTCGGGAGGGCGCCAGCCTGGAAATGCCCCATATCATGGTGCTGATCGATGATCCCGCCTACACAGTCATTGAATGTCTGGACGAAAACCGTCATAAATTCACCAAGATTTATGACTTTGAATTAATGGAGGATGGCGGTCACCTCAGCGGTTACGCCATCAAAGCCGAGCAATGCCCGCCCATCCTGGAAGCCATTGCCGCTCTGGCGGGCGACAAGGATGAACCCTTGCTCTATGCCATGGGCGACGGCAACCACTCCTTAGCCACCGCAAAAGCCTGCTATCAGAAGGTTAAAGAGCAGCTGGGTGACGCCGCTCTCCATCACCCTGCCCGGTATTGCCTGGTGGAGCTGGTCAATGTCCATAGCCCGGCATTGGAGTTTGAGCCCATCCACCGCATCGTGACCGGGGTTAAACCGCAGTGTCTGCTGGACGCCTTAAAAGCCGCCGGACTGGAGGAGGGCGATGCTCATCCCCAGAAGATCCAGGTGGTTCTGAATGGAGTTCTCACCCCCTGGTCCTTTACCAAGGAGACAGCCAAATTGGCAGTAGGTACCCTGCAGAACGCGCTGGACGCCTATCTCGCCGAAAACAAAGCAGAGATCGACTATATTCATGGTATCGATGTTGTAAAAAAACTGTCTATGCAGGAAAATTCCATCGGTTTTATCCTGCCGGACATGGGCAAGGAAGAGCTCTTCCCTACTGTTGAGGCAGACGGCGCCTTGCCCCGCAAGACCTTCTCCATGGGTCGAGCGCAAGACAAACGTTTCTATTATGAATGCAGAAAGATCATCCAATAAAAAGGAAAAAGCCCTACCGGACGGTAGGGCTTTTGCTATGCTGTATGTACTCAGGTGCGCTCAGCGATCCATTCTTCGATCTTAGTCTTGGCGATTCGCTTAATATCCTCCTTGGGATAAATGGACTCCACGCCGCCATTGACATAGATGAAATACTTACCGTCGGCGGTCTGGTAGAGGGTCTCCTCGTAGCCGGCGGGGTCACCAAAGGAACCGAATGTATTCTTCTTGACAATTACGGCTTTCTCCGTATCATACTCATATTTGCAGATGATCTTCTTCAATCTTCTCACTCCTTTGCAGTTATTGATAATTTCATTATATCGAAAAGTTTGTTTTATTGCAATGGGCTTTCTTTTTTTCTCTATTTTGGATGAGATAAAATAAAAAAACAGCCGAAAAGTAGTGATTATTTACGGCTTTTTATGCAAAAAATCTCATTTTTCCCGTATATTGTCAGCCGTAAAGCAAATATAACTAAAAAAACCGACTTGTCGAAACAAGTCGGTTTTTCTGGTGGACTCGAAGGGGATCGAACCCTCGACCTCCGCATTGCGAACGCGGCGCTCTCCCAGCTGAGCTACGAGCCCATAGCGTTTAACATTATAATATATACGCTCCCAACTGTCAAGGAAAATATTCAAAGAGGTCAGAACCGTTTTTGAGAAAAAAACTGAAAGGGTCTTGCAAAAATGGGGCTCCTATGGTAGAATATTTGAGCGATATCTTGGAGATGTATCGAAGTGGTCGTAACGAGAACGATTCGAAATCGTTTTGTCCTTAACCGGGCACGTGGGTTCGAATCCCACCATCTCCGCCAAGAAAAACCGTCCTCAGCCTGCTGGGGGCGGTTTCTTTTTCAGAAGTGTAATCTTTTTTCTCTTAAAAGGCTATAATTTACCATGAGAAAAATTCTTTTATTCATGTTTTGCTTTACGCTGCTTTTATCACCGGTCGCGGACGCCGCCATCGGCAGTAAGGGACTGATCGTGGATCATGGTGCGGAGGAGATCATCCTGCAGAAGGGAGAGAAAAAATGGTTATTTGTGCAGGACGGATTCAGCAAGATGCCCGTGCTGAAAGGGCTCACCTTTTATTCCGACAACACCATCGTCGCAACTGTCGGGCTGCACAGCGGGCTCCTACGCGGCAACACTGTCGGTACCGCCAATTTGACGGTAGTCAACGGAAAAGGCGATTGCGGATACGTAAAGATCAGGGTTGTTGGCAGTAAAAAGCCCGGTTCCGTCTGGGCGGTCCTCTTTTTATTTGCTTTTATTTTCACCGCATTTTTCCTATTCAAGAAAACAAGACATTAAAAGGGGATGTAAAAATAGTCCGAACCGCAAAAGGCAAGAAAAATAAAGGCTTTTGAATCAAATTTCTTCGTATAAATGACTATAAAGGAAGAATACGATCGCAATATGCAATCGTTTTTCTTTTTATAAATGCCTTTTGCTACTTCCAAACCTCGCCACTCGGCGTACGATGGGGTCCCCGTCAAAACTTTGTTTTGCCGGGGAAAAGGAGAAAGCAATGATAGGAGCGAAGTTTCTGCGAGAAGCAGAACGGAGCGGTATTCATTGCTTTTGACGCACGCCGTCGGGCAAGCCTACGGCTCGGTTTGAAAGTTTCAAACAATTTTTTCGATCCCCTAAAAA
>JAZREO010000010.1:0-4823 GCA_045660845.1 Eubacteriales bacterium | reverse complement strand
ACTGGGGACACTGACCTATTATGACCCGGAGACCCAAACGGTAGCCGGGCTGGGACACTCCATCTCCGATGTGGATACAGGTCTCACCATGCCTGTAGAGACCGGGACCCTGGTCTCCGCCGGGATCACCGGCATCAAGGCGGGTGAAAAAGGCAGCCCCGGAGAGCTGCTGGGCTACCTGGAGGAGCGAGAACTGGGCGAAGTCACCATCAATAACGACACCGGGCTCTACGGCACCGCTACCACAGAGTTTTCCGGAGTCAGCTATCCGGTGGCGCTGAAGGATGCAATCCAGGTGGGCGAGGCGCAGATCCTCTGCACCGTCCAGGGCAAATCCCCTAAGACCTATACCATCGAGATCACCAAGATCAATAATAATCTCTCGGAGCACCGCAACCTCTGTATTCAGGTCACCGATGAAGCGCTGCTCGCCGCCACCGGCGGCATTGTCCAGGGAATGAGCGGTAGCCCCATCCTGCAAAACGGTAAGATCATCGGCGCCGTCACCCATGTCCTGGTCTCCGACCCCACCGCCGGATATGGCATCTTTATCGAAAAAATGCTGGCTTCCGCAGAATAGAAAAAGAGCAGGAGTTTTTCTCCTGCTCTTATTTCTTTTCAAAAAAGGTTTCGATCACCTGATTGACGCATTGCTTTTCTTTTTCCTTCAACTGAGAATATTTCCATAAGATCTCTTCTTTTTTTGACACACCAAGGTTGTTGCCTTGCCCATCGGTTCTTCCAATCAAATAATCCACCGTTACACCAAAATAATTTGCAAGAACGATTAAGGTAGTGATATCCGGTTCGATTTTATGATTTTCGTATTTATTCACCGATTGTTGCGTAATGCCAAGTTCTTGTGCCAGCGCTTGCTGACTGATGCCCCGCTCATTGCGCAACTTTTTCAAATTCTTGACCATTTTTATCACCCTTTTTTATTTTAACAACTTCCATTTGTTTTTTATAACCCCTTACGATTGTTATTGACAACAACCTTTAGTTGTTATACAATTACTTATAAACCATTTATCATAGGAGGTTTTATAATGAAAAAGGATGTTTTGAAAAAAGCGGTCATGATTGCCGTTTCTGTTCTGCTTGTTCTTTGCCTTTCGGCAGGAATGGCAATACTCGTTCATAAAAAGGTAAGCGTTCCGGCTGCTGTAACGGTAGCAAACGGTCTTTCCGCATATGAATTGGCGGTGGAGAATGGCTATACCGGCACGGTGCAGGAATGGTTGGACTCCTTAGGCGGGAAATCTGCCTATGAGCTTGCCAAGGAGCATGGCTTTGACGGAACGGAGGAGGAATGGACCTCTGCCCTTACCCAACTGGCAGAAAGCGACATTCAGACCATTAAATCCGCCTCCTTCAACGAAAAGGAACAGCTGATCCTCATCCTTTCCGATGATACCAAGCTCAATATCGGCAATGCCTTCGGTATGAAGGGTGAAGCCGGCGCTGACGGTAAAGATGGTGCCGACGGTAAGGATGGTGTTGACGGTAAAGACGGCATTGACGGTAAAGATGGTATCAACGGAACCGACGGCAAGGATGGCGCCAACGGAAAAGACGGAATTGATGGAAAAAACGGCATTGATGGAGTCAGCATCACCAATGTAGACATCAACGAATCCGGCGAATTGGTACTGACCTTTTCTGATGAAAAGAGCGTCAATTTGGGTAAAGTAGTGGGTGCCAGCGGTATCCAAGGACCCAAAGGAGATAAGGGCGATAAGGGAGATAAAGGTGACACCGGTGCCCAAGGTCCCCAGGGTGAAAAGGGTGACACCGGCGCTACCGGCGCCCAGGGTCCTCAAGGTGAGAAGGGTGACACCGGTGCTACCGGAGCTCAAGGTCCCCAGGGTGAAAAGGGTGAGACCGGTGCTACCGGAGCCCAGGGTCCCCAGGGTGAAAAGGGTGACACCGGTGCTACCGGAGCCCAGGGTGAAAAAGGTGAGACCGGTGCTGCCGGCGCCCAAGGTCCTCAGGGTGAAAAAGGTGAGCCCGGTGCTACCGGCGCACAAGGCCCTCAAGGTGAAAAAGGCGAGACCGGTGCTACCGGACCTCAAGGCCCCCAGGGTGACGGCATTGAATCCATCAGTATCGACCGCAACTCCCGGAAAATGACCATCGTTTTGACCAATGGTCGTGAATTTATCTTTGAAAACGTGGTGGGCGCAGACGGCAAGGATGGCATTTCTCCTCAGATCCGTATCAACGCTTCTACCAATGAATGGGAGATTTCCACCGATAACGGCGCAACCTGGACCTCCACCGGCGTGCAAGCCACCGGAGAAAAAGGTGATCCGGGCGAAACCGGTGCAACCGGTGCTCAGGGTCCCCATGGCGAAAAGGGTGAACCCGGTGCTACCGGTGCCCAAGGTCCCCAGGGCGAAAAGGGCGAACCCGGCGCAACCGGCGCTCAAGGTCCTCAGGGCGAAAAAGGTGAAGATGCTATCGCACCTCAAGTTCGCATCAATACAACCTCTAATCTTTGGGAAATTTCAACCGATAACGGAATAACCTGGATTCCCACCACCGTTTCTGCTACCGGACCTCAAGGTCTGCAGGGTCCCCAGGGTGAAAAGGGTGAGACCGGTGCTACCGGTCCTCAAGGTCCGCAAGGTGAAACCGGTGCCACAGGTGCTACCGGTCCTCAGGGTCCTCAAGGTGAAACCGGCGCAACCGGCGCCCAAGGTCCGCAGGGTCCTCAGGGTGAAACGGGTGCCACAGGTGCTACCGGTCCTCAGGGTCCGCAGGGTCCCGCAGGAGCGGAAGGTGAGGATGGCAACGATGGCAAGGATGGCATTGGCATCACCGGCGTTACGGTTAATGAGAACAACTATCTGGTGATCACTCTCAGTGAGGGCGAGCCCATCATTATCGAACAGTCCATTGTGGGTGAAAAGGGTACCGATGGCAAGGACGGTGCCGACGGTGAAAGCATCGCATCGGTGCGCCTGACCGTCGATGCAATGCTGATCATCACTCTCACCGACGGAACGGAGCTGAGTCCTGTCGGTCCGATTGTTGGTGCGCAGGGTCCCGCCGGTGCGGATGGTGACGACGGCCAAGACGGTGCTGACGGCGAGGACGGTCTGACACCGTATCTCTCGGTCGATGCCGACGGCAATCTCTATGTGAAATACGGAGAGGACGGCACCCTCTCTCTGCTCCGCAACATCAAGGGCCCGAAGGGTGACAAGGGCGACCAAGGCGAAACCGGTCCCCAAGGACCTGCAGGTGCTACGGGTGAAACCGGCGCTGCAGGCGCAACGGGTGCCACCGGTCCGCAAGGTCCTCAGGGTGAACCCGGTGCTACGGGCGCTACCGGACCTCAAGGTCCTCAGGGCCCCCAAGGCAACCCCGGCAAAGACGGCAGAGGCATCATAGAAACGAAACTTGAAGGCACCAACTGGGTAATTTATTACACCGACGGAACCACAGAGACCCATGATTTAAGTAATATTATCGCATCGGGTAATCAACAGGATGAAATCTTGTCCTTCTCTTTAAAAACCGATGGTACCTATTGTGTTAAGGCAGGGAAAGACATACTTGGATATAAAGATATTGTAATACCGGCTTCTTATAACAACCGAACGGTTTCTTCAATTGCTGAAAGCGGTTTTAAAGATTCCGTATCAATTGAATCTATAACCATACCAAATACTATTACCGCAATTCCAGATAATGCTTTTTATGGTTGTACATCACTTACCAATGTTTTTGGCACAGAACATATAACCTCACTTGGCGAGTCGGCCTTTTATAATTGTTCAAGTTTATCGGCTTACACATTACATGAAACTATTACGACTTTAAATGGTTACACATTTTATAATTGTACGAACTTAACAATCACTCTAAACATAGATCAAATCGAAAAAATTTATGGAAACGCACTTTGGAAAGTAAAAACCATAAATTATATAGGTGATTCTACAAAATGGGATGTACGATATAAAGGCACATTGTCTGCTGATTTTACGACAGGATCTCAGACTGGAACATATGTTTGGAGAAAAACAATTAATTCTACTAATGCACAAACTTATTTAAATGGAGATAACGGCACTACCTATGAGGAGACATATGAGTTTGTTGAGAATCATAATTGGAACGGTGTAAAAGCTCGTGTAAATTATGCCATATGTGATTGGACAAAATTATCATAAACAAAAGAGCTTTTTCTTTTATAAATAAAAGCGAGGTAATATAAATGCTTGAAACACACGCTATAGTCGAAGATTTAATTTTAGAAGAACTAAGAAAACGCAATTATCTTTCTATTAGTGAAAAAGAGTATCTCCTGATCTATAACGAGATTAAACTCCATCACAAAATAGCATTTGAGGAATTTTCCGAAGGAATTCAGTCTTTGGCAAACAAAAAACTTTTGATTCCCAACGTTTCTGATTCCGGAATCCGATTTTATCAATTTAGCAACGAACTTAAAACGATGCTTGATATAAAATAATGTTGGTCCTATATTGACACACTCGTGAGCGGTAGCCCCATCCTGCAAAACGGCAAGATCATCGGCGCCGTCACCCATGTCCTGGTCTCCGACCCCACCGCCGGATATGGCATCTTTATCGAGAAAATGCTCTCTGCAACAGAATGAAAATGATAACAGGGGTATTTTACCCCTGTTATTTTTTTAAAATTGATGATATAATGGAGTTGATACTGTCGGATTTGATAGGAGAAGGGGAAAATATGAAAATTAATATGAAAGAAATGTCTTATGAAGAAGTGCTGAAATTACCGAGGCTTCGGCATAAGACTCCATTGAAACCGCAAATGTGGTTGGC
>JAZREO010000009.1:0-7796 GCA_045660845.1 Eubacteriales bacterium | reverse complement strand
CGTTTTTCTTCCTTTCACTTCATTTATAAGAAGAAATCTTATTAAAAGCCTTTGATTTTATAGCCTTTTGCGGTTCGAACTATTTTTACAGCCCCATTTTCTTATATAAATTCGTCAGGGATACAATCCGCCATGGCTTGTGCACCTGCACCGCTGGGATGGAGATGGTCCCCTCTGTCGTATTCGGGCAAAAGGGTAAGAGGATCTTCAGGATTCAGAAGGTTGGTCTCAAAGGGCAGGATCCCTTCCACCCGTGCCTCTCGATAGATCCAGTAATTAACCTTTTCCCGAATGGCTTCCCGCTCCTCGTTGTAGGTCCGCCAGCCGCCAAAAGGCAGGATGGGGGCGAGGAATACGGCAATGCCGTGAGCATGGGCAGTGTCGATATAATATTTCAACCCTTCGATCAGCTCCTCCGCCGTCGGCAGATCAGTGATGGGTCGGTAAGGATTGCCCTCCTTTATTGGATGGATGATGTCATTGATGCCATGAAGAATAAAGACTTTCTTAACGCCGGGCAATAGTACCTCCCGCTCAAATCGATCCAATCCGCGCGGTCCGTAGTGACAATAGAGGTCGCAGGAGTATTCTCGCAGGATCCGACTGCCGCCTACCGCCTTGCGAATGATAGCGACATCCTCCCGTCCTTCCTCCAGCAAGCGGCGTTTCAATCGGTCCGGCCAGGTCTGTGCGGTGATGGAATCGCCAAAGGTAACGATGGAATAGCAGTTTTGGGAGCAAAGCGCCTCAATGGTGTGGATAAAGGGAAAGCCGTCTGCGTCGGCATGGTTGGAGAAGGGTAATGATGCAGACTGGGTCTGATCCCCGTCGCTGCACCACCGCTTTGCAAAGGCATCACTGCCTCGGTGGCAGGTGGTCAACTGAGTAAAATCCTCAAAATAAAGATTAAGAACCAAGGTCTCTCCGGCAGTAAAAGGAAAGTCCACCGCGTCAGAGTTAAGATCTCCCCCGGGCGCCATTCTTCCTGCTTGATTGCCGTCAAAGGTGATGGAGCAGCAGCGATCTGCATCCATAGCGCTGCCTTCTGTTGCAGCACTGACGCTGGCACGGGTGATTACCGCCTCTTGTTCTCCAAAAAGGTTGGAAAAACGAAAACGTAATGCGTTGCCGGCAACCGGCATCTGTATCTGCATCCGCAGGGTTGTGTTGCGGGTCCATTCTGCGGTACGACGGACAGGTTTTGTAATAGCGCAGCCCCAGACTGCAATCCAATGCTCGTTCATATTGTTTCCTCCGATTTTTTTCTATTATAATCCATTGCAAAAAAATGTCAATCCTTTTATAATAGACTTATGAAGTATTTTGTTTATATTTTAGAGTGTGCCGACAGCACTTATTATACCGGAATCACCACCGATCTGAGCCGTCGGTTGAAAGAGCATAATGAGGGGAACGGAGCGAAATATACCCATCCACCCACCCGCCGCCCGGCGCAGATGGTGTATTGGGAGGAAGCACCGGATCGCAGTACCGCCCAGCGGCGGGAATATGCTATCAAGAAACTATCTCGGCAAGAGAAGGAAAAACTAATAAAAAATGAGCGCTGAGCGCTCATTTTTTATTAGTCGGGATAGCAGGAATAAACATGTACCGCTTCCTGCTCCACACCCCGGTACCGCATCAGCTCACTGACCGTCACAAACTGGTAGCCCTTCGCTGCCAGATCTGAGAGCGCCATCTTAACGCCCTCATAGGTAGAAAGATAGATCTCATGCAGCAGGACGATGTCCCCATCTTTAGTGCTGCTGAGGATCTCATTTTTGACCGCCTGCGCATCCCGGGTCTTCCAATCCAGAGTGTCCACGCTCCATTTGATCATGGGACCGTCGATGATGCTCATGACCTTGCTGTTGGCATTGCCATAAGGCGTACGGATCACCGTAGGATAAGCGCCGATGGCATCATGAATCGCCTCGGCGGCATCATCGATCTCTTCCCGGATGCCGGACTCTGAAAGGAGATTGAGGTTTTTGTGACTTTGAGTATGGCTGCCGATCTCGTTCCCCATTTCGTAGACATATTTCAGACTCTCCGAAAAGGTAGGCACGTTGATGCCTAATACAAAGAAGGTGCCGTGCCCGTTATATTGCGCCAGAAGGTCGGCGAACTGCCGGGAGTATTTGCCCGGCCCGTCGTCAAAGGTCAGGGCGATCATGGGCTTGGTGGGGTCGATAAGACTTGCTCGCTCCACCTCTTTCACAGAGAATTCCTTTTCCTCGTCCGCCCAGCGCAGAGTCAGTATATCCCCGTCCACCGTAAAGCATTCCATGTCCTCGGTGGTCATGTCGCTGGTCTTGAGCATCAGGTTGAGTTTTTTCTCACTGTTCTCGCCCAGCACGCCATCCAGATCCAGGATCGTGTCGTCAGCGCCGATGTAGTAGGTGATCTCCTCAACGATGGCGGGCTCGCCCTTACCATCCTTGCTGAGTGCGGCGATCTCGTAGAAGCAGGTCAGTGCACAGTAATCCTCCTCCTGCTCTGTGATGTAATCGAAGATCAGCCGGGGGATGAGCGTTTCCTCACTCTCTTTCTCCGCCTGCTCTGCCATAAAGACGCCAAACTGCTCCTGGGCAGTCTCTAAGTAGGTCTCGATGGTCTGGTTGGTGACCGTATTGCCGGTCTTGGGATAGGCGGTGTATACCACGCCGGTCTTATCCTCCACGTAGCGGTCCTGCTTTTCCTTGCCCAGCGTCTTGCTGGTCTCAAAGGTGTAGGGATGGTTTTTCATCAATTTTTTTGCCGGATTCATACCCCCGGCAACAAAATATACTGCAAAGCCGATCACCACCGCCACTAAAGCAATAGCGGCGGCACAGCGAACCAAACGCTTCATTTCTGCACGCCCCTTTTCTCTCTTAAACTTATGATATAATTATACACTTTATTAAAGGGAGTTGCAATGAGTTTTGTTAAACTTTTTAGTTTTAAGGATAGCGTGCGGTTGAAAAATTGGAAATATAACAGTATAATAAATGTAAGAAAATAAAAAGGAGAAACGTATGAAATTAGAGAATGGTATTATTTCGGTGGAGATCGCAGATCGCGGCGCGGAATTGAAATTGGCGGTGAAGGGCGATTATGAATATATGTGGTGCGCCGACGAAAAATATTGGGCAAGAACCTCGCCGATCCTTTTTCCTTTTGTCGGCGCGCTTAAGGATAAAACCTATAAGGTCGGTGGCAAGTCTTATCCCATGAATCAGCATGGATTTGCCAGAGATTATGATTTTGAACTGATAGAGCAGAGCAAACATTCCGTCACCTATAGGCTCAGAGCAACCGAAGAAACCTTGAAAAAATATCCCTTTGATTTTGCGCTGACCATTAAATACATATTGATTGATAGTAAGATCAAAATCGAATGGTCCGTTGAAAATAAAAACGATGGGGTCATGAACTTTTCCATCGGTGCGCACCCCGCGTTTAATCTAAAGGAAGGGGGCTGCTATTTTCAATTCGATACGGGGAAGGATCTGGAATATCATCTGCTCAATGAAGCAGGGCTTTATGAAAGTAGGGGATATACCCTAAAAAACGATGGGTATGTAGAAATAACTGAGCATATGTTTGATAACGATGCGCTGATCATTGAGAATAACCAGGCAAAAGAAGTTGCCATCTGCGATCAAAATAAAGTCCCTTATCTTAAAGTCCGATTCGATGCTGAGCTGTTCGGCTTGTGGTCTCCCGCTAAAAAGAACGCACCGTTTGTCTGCATTGAGCCCTGGTACGGAAGATGCGACCGCAACGATTTTGAAGGTGAACTTTCAGAAAAGGATTATATTATCAACCTGAACCCCCGCGAAACATTCAATGCATCTTATGAAATAGAACTGCTGTAAAACCATCAACTCATGGCAAAAACCGCCACTCAAACACCCTCCCAACACACGCAAAATTATACCCCCGGAAATGATAACGCTCCCGTAGGAAATCCTATATTTAAAACCAACTCCCCGATTACATAGATGTAGTCGGGGAGTTTTGCATTGTCGTTAGTTTGAGCCCGGGTTAAGGCGTCAGGATTTTGTCACTTTAAAATGTCAGTAAATGTCGTTGAATGTGATAACATTATATGCTATAATATTACAAAAGAATACATATTTTGCCACAGGGGGTACGGCTGTGAATATCACTTTTTTAATTGGTAATGGATTCGACGTTGGAGTCGGAATGAATTCTAAATTTAAGGACTTTTTTCCGATCTACCAAGTTAACTCTATCGATAAGGCTCCTGAAATTCGTCAGCTTGCGGAGAACATAGGAGAGGATCACGAAACATGGGCTGATTTCGAAAGTGCGTTGGGTGACTATACCGAGAAATTTACAGCAAAAACGAAGGGCACCTTACTTAGTCAAGTTAAGGATTTTGAAGAAGAGTTTATTTCCTATCTTAAGGACCAAGAAAATCTTCTGGCATTTGAAGAAAACAAAAAAGAAATTGAAAACGTAATGTGTACGGCTCTTTTCGGATATGTTACAACAGAGACTTTTTCTTTAGGGGATTTTGAATCATTGAATAACTTGTATAAAGGAAATAGCACAGGTACTTTTGTGCATAATTTTATCAATTTCAATTATACTAACGTTCTTAAAAAATGTTTGAAATATGTTCCCAAAAACGTAATTAGTGATAACAAATATTCTAACTTTCATCGCGATGACAAAATAGGAAACATCGTGCATGTTCATGGTGATTTTTCTACGTATCCAATTATTGGTGTTAATGATATTTCTCAAATTAAAAACAAAGAGTTGGCATCCGATCCCCGTTTTGTTAAAAGGTTTGTCAAGCCTACAATGAATCAGAATTTAAAAACAAATAATGATGCTAAGGCAATGAGTTTAATTGATAACAGTACCATTGTTTGTGTGTATGGAATGTCATTTGGAAAAACCGATAAGAAATGGTGGTCCAAGCTCATTGCTTGGTTGAGTGCAAGTTCAGGTCGCCATTTAGTGATATTTTCTTACGATAAAGATTACAAGGCCCTTACACCATATGAAAAATTCGACAAGGAAGATTCTATAATAGATCTGTTTGATGAATATTGCGCAAATAGTTCTATTAACATCGAAAAAATAAGAGATAGGATTCATATCGCCATTCACAAGAACATTTTTGAGATTGACTTGATGAAACAACACAACGAGGTTTTTGATATGGCAGTAGAGAAAGTGCTTGCAGCCAAATAAAAAGAAACGCCAATATGCCAATTTTGAATCGGCACATTGGTGTTTTATTTTACTTTCCTTTACAATATAGGCAAAGGAGGTAAACAGCTATGGGCAAATTCATTGAAGAGTTTTATTACGGCAATCTCAATCCGCAGGCGCGCAGCACCAAGCAAAACAAAACGGTGCAAAAAGAAATTTTACTTGCCATAAGAAATTAAGCAAGATATAATGGAATTAAAGAATTGATATTTGATAAGAAGTGGTGGTATTATGAAAAAGAAAATTAATATTTTTTCGATAACCTCATTAGTTATTTCACTTGTTGCTTTTGGAATGTACTGTTTCCTCCTCAAAGGAGATATGGGCTTTTTATATATACCATGGTTGATCACAGGAACAATATCAATTTTCTTCCCAATCATGGCTAAATACTTCCGAAAAACAAGTGGAAAAGCGGGAAAAAGTTTTGAGATTGCTTCAATCGTAGTCGGATTTATCAATTTATATTGGGTATTAGCAATCGCTACAAAATGGAATTTGATTGCAATTTACTTGCTTTGTATTTTGGCTTGCGTTATATACGGCATATCGTTTAATAAAACGCAAGTAAAAGAAAAAACTGAAAAAAATCGAAAAAAATCTTTACTCTCGGCTTCCGTAATCTTCTCGTTATTAGCCTGCCTCTGTGCGCTATTTATATTTATTGAGGCATTAATATATGATGAATTCATAGAAGATGTATATCTTTGGTTAATTATCTTTTTGGCATATGTTATTATCTTTGTTTTGTTTTTAGTCAATGAACAGAAGAAGAGCCCTATTATATCGATTATTTCTTTTTGTATAACAACCTTCTTCTCTGTAGCGATGATTTCTGCAATCTGTGAAGAAGCTGGTGATTTTAGCGGAGAAGCCAGTATCGCTTCGTGGATTTTAATGCTTTTATCTTTTGCGAGTCTTGTTTTTTCTGTTATCGCTTTATTTAAAGCTAAATGGAATTTTGCTGTTTATCACAATTCCATTAGATATAAGGAAAAGTGTTATAAACGTGTAGAAAAAATGAAAAGATATTTAGACGAAGGTATAATAACGCAAGAAGAATATGAGAAAAACAAAAATGAAATTCTAAAACACATTCAATAATCAAAGCGGAGTGAAATTCACTCCGCTTTGATTTTCTTTAGGGACATTCTTCGATGTTTGCCCCATATGCAGATAAAACGCCCTGCTCATTGTAGTAATACCAATACAATGTTTTGAAAAGACTGGTGTCGGCAAACTCATTGAATTCTTTTGAATTCATGAATTTATTGAAGCTTTCTTCAATAATGTCTGCATCGATGACGACTGGTTTCATGTTGTTTAATTCCAAAGCATCATCCCTTATTTTGTTTGATATTACTTGATCCGGCGAATCATGCGCTGACAAAAACCATTGTAATTTCATATGCGTTACCTCCTTTCTGCTTACATGATAACAGAACGAGGTTCATCATCTCTAACCCCACACTTTAAAATGATACACAAATTTTAAACCTCTACTTTATTCAATGTGCTTAAATATAGCGGTGGAAATTTTTATTGAGCCATGGTATAATAAATCAAAAGCGCATGGGAGGTCTGACGATGAAAAAGACGTTGATCGTAGTTGATATGCAAAACGATTTTATTGATATGGCGCTCGGCACCAAAGAGGCGGTCGCCATCGTCCCCAAGGTCAAGGCGAAGATTCAGAAATACGCCCAAAACGGCGATGAAATTATTTTCACAAGAGATACCCATTTCGAAAATTATCTCGATACCACAGAGGGCAAGCATCTTCCCGTCCCGCACTGTATCAAGGGCACAAAAGGCTGGGAGATCGCCGACGGTCTTTATGTCGAGGGCGCGAAAATCATTGATAAGCCCAATTTCGGCTGGCCCCATTGGGATGAGGAAACGCTTGAAAGCGTGGAGCTGATTGGTCTTTGCACCGATATCTGCGTGGTTTCCAACGCCCTCATCATCAAAGCACAGTTCCCGGATGCGCAGGTGAAGGTCGATTCCGCTTGCTGTGCCGGTGTTACTCCCGAGAGCCACGAAGCCGCTTTGAAAACCATGCAAATGTGTCAGGTGGAAGTGGTATAACATGAGAAAACTTAAAGGATTGATTGTTATGCTGTTTATTTCACTTTCTTTGTTTGGTATGACCGCTTGTTCGGATAGCGGCGTCAATTCTTATGAGCAAATCACCCCCGAACAGGCAAAAACGATCATGGACACCGAAACCGACTATATCATCATTGATGCCCGCACCACAGAAGAATTCGCCGAAGGGCATATTAAGGATGCCATTCTCATTCCCGAATACGAGATCGCCGACCGCGCCGAAAAGGAACTGCCCGACAAGGAACAACTAATCCTCGTCTATTGCCGCAGCGGCAGACGGAGCAAAATTGCCTCCGAGGAACTGGTTGAGCTCGGTTATACCAACGTCAAGGAATTCGGCGGCATCATCGACTGGCCGTATGAGATTGTGAAATAAAACGCTTGACTCTCACGTTGCGTCATAGTGTATACTCCTTTTCGTGAGGTGATAAAAGTGAAAATGCAAATCA
>JAZREO010000008.1:0-7701 GCA_045660845.1 Eubacteriales bacterium | reverse complement strand
GCAGGATCGTTGGGATCATCAATGGTCCCGCCCACCGGGCCATTCCAATCCACATCATCAGGTCGCTTACACGCAGTCGTCATGACAGTCAGCATCAGCACCGCCAAAAGCAGCGCCATCCATTTACAAAAGCGTTTCATTTGCTTCACTCCTTTCGGTTAAGTTCCACCCCAACAACCGGGATGGACCAAAAAAGGTCCCTTTATATAGAGGAGCGGTTCATGACGCCGCACCTGAAATGATACCGCTGCCGCCTTGCGCATCGGCAGCTTTGGCTCCTTTCAATTTCATTATAACGCCTCTTCTAATGAATGCAACGGTTTTGGAAAATTGTAACATAGATGTAACATTAGATTGTAAAACTCTCACAATTTACTCAATTTTTCTTTGTATAAACCGCACAAAGCATAAAAAAACGCCCCTCCAAAGGGTAGCCCTCCGCAAGGAGGACTGCCCAAGAGGGACGTTTTTAAAATTGATTTTAGCCGATATACTTCAACGCTCTCGTGGCGATAGTTGCAATCTCGGCGCGGGTGATGGGACTCTTGGGATTGAGCTTGCCATCGGAACCGATGATCAGACCGGAAGCAACAACCGCTTCCACACTCTTCTTTGCCCATCCGGAAACCTGCCCAGCATCCGCAAAGCTGCTCAAGTCATAGCTCCCTTTCAGATCCAACATTCTGGCAAAGACCGCCATAACTTCCTCGCGAGTAATGCTCTTCTTGGGGAAGAAATAGATCCCGTTGCCTTCATCGGAGCCGCCCATCAGTCCGTTATACTTACAGACCTTAACATAGTTCAGCGCCCATTCAGCGATCTGCGCTTCATCCTTATAGCCCAGGGCTACATTGGCATAAGCGGCGCCGTTGATGCCGATCAAGCGGGACATGATAACGGCGATCTCCTGGCGGGTGGTATTATCATTGGGACGGAAGATCTGAGCATCACCGGCGGTCTCACCAGCGATCAGACCGGCGGAGGTAGCAGCTTCTACATAAGAAGCATACCAGTCGTCCTCAGCCACATCCGCATAATCCGCCTTGTTGGTAATCTTGGTCAGATAGAGGGTATACAGCTGGGTGGTCACACCGTCTTCCGCGATACACTTCACATAATACTTAGAGTTGGCATGAACTGTTTCCAGATTGAAGGAACAAGTCTTTGCCACACGGTCGGAATACAGATCCGGGGTCTCAACAACGGTACCCTCCACCTTCAGTTTTTCCGTACTATCCGCGTAAACCTCGCAGACTGCATAGGGATCGCTGGTGATAAAGGTCAAGGAAGCGCTGTTACCACCAATCGACAGGGTGATCTCATTGGCAATGATCCGCGGCTGATTACCTGCGATACCGGCGATAGTGGCATCGTTGGAAAGCTCATCATTGATGATCTCGAAATAGACCAGGTTACTCTCATTACCGTCGATTACCTTAACATAGACGGTATTGACACCGGCTTCCAGTTTCAAGGGTTTCACTGCATTAGAACGATACAGCAGCTTTGTGCAGGCTTCATCGGCATAGACCGCATAGTTGGCACCGGGGGTCGCCTTCAGATCGAAGGTCAGTTCCTTACGCAAACCGTCGGTCATATAGTACATCCACAGTTTCCCGTCGATATGACGAACACCTGACTGACCATCGGGAGAGATGACCTCGATGATGCTGGGGTCGTACACATCGGATTTAGAACGGTTAAAGTGCAGGGCATAGAGCTGCTCATTGGTCTTATCCTCGGAGCGGACCAGCACATCAATAGAATAGCCATCATAGGGAATATAGCCGCCCAGATCCGTCAGCGGCAGCTTCTTATCATAGTCATCGTACAATTCAACCGTCGCACCGGCAGAGACATTCAGATCATAGTTCAGGAACGCCATCTCCGGGAGCTGGATGTCGATAACATACTCTGTGGAATTATTAGACACCTGTACATAACTGCTGGCATGAGGAACCACCTCCAGCAACTGCGCCTCACTGCCGATCTCACGGGTCACCAGCAGGGTATAGACAGAGGAGCCGCCGTCGGGCGCGGTGATCACCACATAGCGTGTGGTCTGACGACCGTCCAGATAAACGGCAGAGGCGTCCACCTTATTCGCTGCATCTATGATTTTTTCATTGTCTTTGAGAACTTTTTCTTTGTAGACATCAATGGTGCAACCATCGTCCACCACCAGAAGCTTGGTCAGATCGACCTTATCCTGGTCTGCACCGGTCAGGTCATAGGTGATCTTCTTTTCCGCCTCATCCACTGCGCCGGAATAGGTGCTGTTACCAATTGACATATCCCGCACACTCTTGACAATGGCGCCGCCAATGGGGGTGCCGCCGACAGCAGTGTAATAGGGATAGAGAATGACGTCGCAGTCCTCCTCATGCTTGATCTGGCTCATGGTAATGCCGTTGGTAAAGACATTATCGGAGGCGTTGATGATACCTGCCTGCTCAGCATTGATAAGAGTGGCGCCGACAGGGAGTTCAAAGAGGTTATCATTGATATTCACGATATAGCGATATCTGCTCAAGTTAAATTCACTTTCCAGATAGGGCATATTGAAGAGAACCGTATCATCAGTGATATCCCGGACAATGTTGCCGGTAAACTGAACGGTGATACCGGGCAGGGAGTGCATGGCATAGAACATATTCTCCACCAGGTAGGTGCCAGGCTCCACACGGTTGATCTCGTTGTTGCGGATCTGGATAGAATAGTTGGCAGTCCGATAGCCGGTGGTACCCCGGTTATGACGGACGATACCGCTGCAGTTTTCAAAATAGTTTTCTTCCACCCGAATGGAAGAACCGGAAGACGGGTTGGTAAAAGAGGTGACATATATAGCACCGGCGGAGACATCCTCCGTCATGCCGGTATCTTTCTTAACGAGGGGAGACAGATCCAGATAGTTGCCCCGGACCATACAATCCATTAAACCGCCGACGGTCATCAGGGACTTGCCCTTCAGTACACGGTTGTTCTCAAACAAAATGCCACTGGTATGATCTTTGTTCTCATCTTTGGATTGCGCCTCATTAATGTTCATGTTCATAATATAATCGCTATTGACGCTAAATATATTATTTCGCAATTGGGGAGCAATTAAGTAGGAGCCGTTTTTAGACAGGCTGAAATAGGCGGTATCGGCAAAATACAGACCGGCGACCTCTAAAAAGTCATCGGTATGGTGCTGGACC
The DNA here is from genome assembly GCA_045660845.1 of Eubacteriales bacterium. GTDB lineage: Bacteria > Bacillota > Clostridia > Oscillospirales > QAKW01 > QAKW01. The sequence continues at coordinate 4,501 of JAZREO010000008.1, read as the reverse complement.
GCATTCAGGCTGAAGACACCGGTGACGACTGCCTCGTTCAGCTCCTCTGCCTTTGCAGCCACCTCATCATAGTCCACCATGGTCGCAGCCGGGCGGTTGAGGTTGGGATCCTTGGGATCCGCACCGTTGGGGCTACTGCCCGCGTGGGGACCGTAGATCTTCAGGTGATTGGTTCCGGCCAGAGAGACCGGAGCGGTATATTTACCGGCAGCAACATAGATCGTATAGTTAGATTTGGCAACAGTGGCTGCTTTATCAATATCCGAAAATGCAGTTTTACCGATCACAGCAGAATAAACCTTGCCGCCAAGCTTGATATTAACCGTCTGATCGTCTTTTTTTCCACTCCAGTCATCATCGACGACCAGGATCCCATTATCCAGCTTGACACCGCTTACCTGGAGGCCCGTCCCGGTGGCAGCAGGTGCTTTCTCAATCGAGACAGGTCCGCCCAGCGCTCCGGCAGCGGCCGTACCCAGAACCACGCAGGAAAGCATGGAAACCAGTATCGTCGCAACCGAAAGAACGGCAGATAACTTCTTCATTTTCATCATTCTTATAACCTCCTGTCAAAACGTCGATCAGCGATTTAAGACGCATCTTCCTTTTGGAAATGCTTTTTGAACATAATTCACCGATGATACATTAATGTTATTATATTTTAAGATGGATAAAAAGTCAATAATCCCTTACGGGTTTTTGGAACATTTTTAATTGTCTCAAAAGGTTTTGTGAAATACAGCTAAAACGAAAAAGAGAATTTTGTGAATTATCACTGCAGGCTTGACAAAACAAAATTTAATGATATAATAAAATAGTCTTTGATTGTGTGCCGTCCAGTGCAACGAAAGAATAGGGAAAATTATGCCCTTATATCGAAAAAACAGCAGACCTTTCGTTGAAATCAGCGAAAGGTCTAATTTTTTAGCCCTCTGTGCCGTAAACTAATATAGACCCAAAAAGAAAGGAATCTATATTATGTGTGGAATTATCGGCTACGCCGGACCGCGAGACGCCAGAGAGGTACTGATCGGCGGTTTAAAAAAACTGGAATACCGGGGTTATGACTCCGCCGGAATTGCATTGGCAAAGGAAAATCAGATCGAAATTCATAAAAGCAAAGGAAAGGTCGCCGTCTTAGAAAAGCAAGTTTCTCGAGCGAACACCGGCGCCGCTTCCATCGGCATCGGTCATACTCGTTGGGCGACTCATGGTGCGCCCAGCGACGTCAACGCCCATCCCCACCGCAGCGGAAAAGTCGTCTTAGTCCATAACGGAATCATTGAAAATGAGCGGGTACTGCGGACAACTCTTTCAAAAAAAGGAGTCCATCCCATCAGTGATACAGACACCGAGCTGGTAGCTCTGCTACTCAATAACCTTTACACCGGCGACCCCATCGCCGCTCTGCGGCAGGCGACGGCGCAGCTGGAAGGCTCCTATGCCTTGGGCATCCTTTTTGAGGACCAGCCCGGAAGGCTCTATGCCCTTCGCAAAGACAGTCCGCTGATCATTGGACGGGGCAAAGGAGAAAATTTCATCGCCTCCGACATCCCCGCCATCCTGGAATATACCCATGAATATTGGCTGATGGAGGAAGGCGAGATCGCTGTCCTCACTGCGGAAAAAGTGGATTTTCTCGGCAAGGACGATCAGCCCATTGAAAAAGCCTACCGCACCGCGGACTGGAACGAGCAGAGCGCTCAAAAAGAGGGCTATGCCCACTTTATGGCGAAAGAGATCGCCGAGCAGCCCGATGCAATCAAAAAGACCCTGGGGCGATACTACCGCAACGGAGTCTTTTTTGAGGAGCTGGGTGAAGATTTCACCGTTAAGGGCACCATCCGTATCGTCGCCTGCGGCTCCGCCTATCATGCGGGTCTGCTGGGAAAATATGCCATTGAAAAGTTGGCGCGGATGCCGGTTACGGTGGAGCTTGCCAGCGAGTTCCGCTATGCGGATCCCATCCTGAGCAAAGAGGATCTGGTTCTGATCATTTCCCAGTCCGGGGAGACCGCCGATTCCATAGCTGCACTGCGGCTTGCCAAGGAGCGGGGCATCCCCACCTTGGGGATCGTCAATGTCTGGGGCAGTTCCCTTGCCAGAGAGGCGGACACCGTCCTCTATACTGCCGCCGGACCTGAGATCAGCGTCGCTACTACCAAGGCATATACTTGCCAGGTTATAGTACTTTATATGCTGGCAGTAAAATTGGCGAAAAAAACTCTTTTACCCGCAGCTTATCAAGAAAAATGTGCGGAATTGGAAAGGCTGCCCCGGTATGTGCAGAAGGTCTTAAAACAAGACCCGATCTGCAAGACGCTGGCGCAGTTCTATCATACAGCGAAAGATCTTTTTTTCATCGGCAGAGGGCAGGACTACTATGTCAGCTGCGAGGGTTCTTTAAAGTTAAAGGAGATCTCGTATATTCATAGCGAAGCCTATGCCGCCGGCGAATTAAAACACGGCACCATCTCCCTGATAGAGGATGGTACGCCGGTCATTGCAGTGGTCACCGACAGGAGCCGTATTTTAAAATCTGCCAGTAACATCCGAGAAGTTCATGCCCGAGGCGCCAAGGTGCTTTGTATCACCTACGGCGATGTGGACATCAGCAGTTATGGAGATCATCGACTGACTCTCCCCGATTGCTCTGATTTTGTTGCCCCCATTCCGGGCGTCATTCTGACCCAGATCCTTGCCTATCATATCGCCGTTGCGCGGGGCAATGATGTGGATCAGCCACGAAATTTAGCAAAAAGTGTAACAGTAGAATAAAGCATAACAGTAGAATGAGGAGGAAATCATCATGGGAAGATATTTTGGTACTGACGGCATCCGCGGGGTAGTCAATAAGGCACTCACCCCGGAGCTTGCCTTCCGCTGCGGGGCAGCCTGCGGCTATCTCTTTAAGAAAGAAAATGCAAACTGCAAGGTCATCATCGGTAGCGACACCCGGGCATCCAAGGATATGCTGATGGGTGCGCTCATCTCCGGCTTTACCTATTCCGGCTGCAACGTGGAGCACATCGGCGTACTGCCTACCCCGGCGCTTGCCTTTCTTATTGACCGAATGGGGGCGACAGGTGGAGTCATGATCTCCGCTTCCCATAACCCCTATTATTATAACGGCATCAAGATTTTGACCAAGGGCGGAATCAAGCTGCCGGATGCCAAAGAGGATGAGATCGAAGCGCTGATGGATCCCTTTGAGATCGCCCCTGCGGAGCGTCCGGGCAACTTCAGCTATAACCTCAAGGCAAAAGATTTTTACTGCGAGCATATCAAGCAAGCCTGCGAGGAAGATCTCAGCAGCTACAAGGTAATTTTAGACTGTGCCAACGGCGCCACCAGCGAAACAGCCCACCGGATCTTTGAGGAGTTGGGGGTAGATGCCCGCATCTATCACGACAAGCCCAACGGGGTCAACATTAACGAGGGTTGCGGCTCCATGCACATGGAAGAGCTGGCAGCCATTGTCTGCCGCAAGCAGGCGGACATCGGCTTTGCCTTTGATGGGGACGCAGACCGCTGCCTTGCCTGCGACAGTCAGGGAAGGATCATTGACGGTGATAAGATCCTTGCAGTCCTCGCCCTCTATCTCAAAGAGCGCAACCGCTTAAAGCAAAACGCCCTGGTCGTCACTGTCATGTCCAACTTAGGGCTCATTGAAAAAATGAACCAGAACGGCGTCAACGTCCCCACCACCAAGGTGGGCGACCGGTATGTTTTAGAAGAGATGCTAGAACGCGATTATGTCCTGGGTGGCGAGAACAGCGGTCACATTATCTTCCTGGAGAAAGCCACTACCGGCGATGGTCAGCTGACTGCCATCATGCTGCTGTGCGCCATGAAAGCGCTGAACATGACCAGCGAGGATGTTTATAACATTTTCCGCCCCTATCCCCAGGTACAGATCAACGTCAATGCAGACGATCTGCAAAAGAAAAAATTGATGGCGGACGACGTTTTCTTGAAAAATGTCGAGAAGGCCGAATCAGCCTTCTCCGGTCATGGACGGATCCTCATCCGCCCCTCCGGTACCGAGCCGTACATCCGGATCTTAGTGGAAGGTCCGGAGGAGGAAATGGTTAAGAATACCGCAAAAGCCTTGGAGGAATCCACAGCGATCCGGTTATCGCAGTTGTTTTAAATTTAAAAAATATCCGGGATGCAAAACGCATCCCGGATATTTTTATTTAATAAGAATTTGCAGGAATCGGACGGCATCAAGATCATGATGTCCTTTACTTTTTGAAAATTAACTTCTGTTGTTTTTGCACTCAATTTGTGACATTTTATGATTTTTTCAGATCGACTGAATGACTGTTTGACAAAAGCCGGTGTATGTGATATTCTTTCATTAAAATTAGCAAGGAGATCAAATCGTTATGAATTTTGAGCGCTGTACCCCGGAGGAGGTCGGTATTTCCTCCACCGCCATTCAAAACTATATCGAAGTCTTAGAGACCGCTCAGCTTGCCACCCATGACCTTATTAT
>JAZREO010000007.1:0-13681 GCA_045660845.1 Eubacteriales bacterium | reverse complement strand
CTCCATCATGGGGGTCATGGCAAATTCATCTGCCGCCACCATCTGCTCCTCGGAAGTGGTAATGCTCTGCTGATGCAGCATACTATCATAATTAGCATAACCCAAGGTGCAGCGGATCCCATCCTCCGCCAGCTGGTGGGTCGCCGCCAAAGCCAGCTCCACAACGCAGTCCGTCAGCCGTCGGTTGGTCAGATGCTCCTTTTCATAAGGGAAAAGATCTGCCAGAACCATGATATTGTCGCAAGAATTTTCCCAATAGGTCTTGACGATCATCTTGGAAAGCCGCGCCGAGAGTTTCCAATGTACCTGCCGCAGGGTATCCTGTTCATTAAATTCCCGAATCCCCGCAATATCACCGTTGAACTTACTTTCATGTCCGCCAGCGGTAACGGTATTTTCCTGCTCCTGCCGGGAGGATTGGACCGGCAGCTCCAGTTGCAGCTTCCGGGGCGCGATCACCACCACACTTCCCTTGGACAGCTTTCTTTTTATGCTGAACAACCGAAGAAAGTCATAGAAAATGACGCTGTCCACCCCCACCTTATAAAGACCCCGCACGCTGAATTGCAGCGGAATATCCAGATGGGTGGTGCCGAAGGCGCGGTAATGGACCACCGCGTAGCCGGGAACCGCCTGATCGCCGTCCCGGTTATTGACATGCAGGAGAAACTTCATCATCGGCAGCATGACAGGGGTCTTGCTTTTAATGTTTAGCCGAATACTGAATTCCTGCAGACGGTTTTCCCGGGCGGGCACCGGCTCCAGCTCCACCTTGACCAGCGCCAGGCTGACCAGCAGGCAGAGCAGCGAGATCAGCGGGATCAGCAGCACCACCGCCAGGGTAAAGAGGGAGATGGAATCATAGAGCGCCTGGGAGAAGATAAACGCCGCGATCAGCAGCGCAAGATAGATCAGTCGTGAGCGGATCATGATAACAGTTCCTTACTTCACGATAGGAGCCTTGACAGCATCCTTCAGGGTCTCCAGAAGTTGGGAAGCAGTCATCCGCTCGATCTTTGCCTCCGGTGCCAGCATGATCCGGTGGGAGACCACTGCCTCATACATCTCGCTGACATCCCGGGGAATGACATAAGTACGACCATCCAGCATGGCGGCAGCGCAGGCGGCGCGCATCAGCGCCAGAGAAGCACGGGGAGAAGCCGCCAGCGTGATCAGATTGCTGCTGCGGGTGGCGCAGACCAGGTCCACGATATAGTTCAAAACTGCGGGATCCACATAGATCTGCTCCACCGTCTGCTGCATAGCAAGGATCTCCTGAGGGCTGGAAACAGCCTCCACGCTTTCCATGGGGTTGATGCCATGGCGCCCACCGATGATGCGGGATTCCTCCTGGGCATTGGGATAGCCCATAGACATCTTCATCAGGAAACGGTCCAGCTGCGCCTCGGGCAGCGGATAGGTGCCCACATAGCCCAGGGGGTTCTGGGTCGCGACGACCATAAAGGGCTCCGGCAGCTTATAGGTCACGCCGTCCACCGTCACCTGCCGCTCCTCCATCACCTCCAATAGCGCAGACTGGGTCTTGGGAGATGTACGGTTGATCTCATCGGCGATGAGGATGTTGGTCATGCAGACGCCGGGCTTATAAACAAACTCCCCGCTTTTGGCATCCGGCGCAGTGAAGCCGGAGATATCCGTCGCCATCACATCGGGAGTAAACTGGACACGCTTTGCATCCAGACCGGTGGCTCTTGCCAGGGCGGAGGCAGCGGTAGTTTTCCCAACGCCGGGCACATCCTCGATCAGAATATGACCCTTGGACAGCAGGCAGATCAGCAAAAGACGCAGTTGCGCATCCTTACCGACGATCACCTTTTTCATCTCCTCAGTGATTCTCTTGCATATCGCCTGTTCCTTAGCAACGTTTTGCAGGTTTTCCATGGTGAACTCTCCTAAAAATTGAAAATTTAACATAATTATATATTTTATCATAATAATATGAACATTTCAACTCAACTCCCTGTCCAAAATTTCCATTGGGTTTTTATGCAGAATGATGAAAAAGTCCCCTTGACAATTTTCGTAAAGTTATTATAATAATTAATTAGTTAATTAAATTTTTGGAGGTTGAAGATTTGAGAGAACGCAACATCAAAAATGCGCCGCCCTCCATGCTGATCAATGAGCTATCCAAGCTGTTCAATGATCGGATGCGCCAGAAAACGGAAGCCTTAGGCATGGCCGACGGCTGGCGGCGGATGCTCTTTCATTTAAGCCATAATGAAAGCCTGACCCAGCTGGAGCTGGCGCGGCGGACCCACCTTTCCACCCCCGCTGTCAGCGTAACGCTGCAGAAGATGGAGAGCGAGGGGCTGGTCACCCGCAAGGCGGACCCCAATGACCAGCGTGCCATCCGGGTGCGGCTGACCGAAGCAGGTCACGAAGCGGACCGCAAGGTAGTCAATGCCATCCGGGAGACAGAGCGGGAGATGCTGGAGGGGGTCACCGAGGAGGAATTCCATTCCATCCGCCCTACCTTAGAGAAATTATATTATAATCTTGCTGCCGGGAGGGAGAAGAAGGAATGAAATTGCTGAAATACCTTAAGCCCTACTGGCTTTGGGCGCTCCTCTCGCCGCTGACCATGATCGGCGAGGTGCTGGCGGACCTCTGGCAGCCCAAGCTGATGGAAACCTTGGTCAACGAGGGCGTTTTATGCAACGACCAGGAGCTGCTGGTTGCGGTAGGCCTCCGGATGCTGCTGGTGGTACTGTTGGGCGGGCTCTCCGGCTCCGCCTGCTCGGTCTTTGCCAGCCTGGCGTCCCAGAATTTCGCCTGCGACCTTCGGAAGGATGTCTTCAAAAGCGCCATGACACTCTCCTTCCAGCAGACCGATAAATTCACCACCGGCTCGCTGATCACCCGGCTGACCAACGACATCACCCAGATGCAGCACTTTGTGGAGCAATGCATCCGGATGTTTGTACGGAGCGGGTTTATGTTCGTGGGCGGTATCATCATGATGCTGACCCTGGAGTCTAAATTCGGACTCATCCTCCTGTGCTCCCTGCCCCTGCAGCTGATCCTGATGGCGCTGGTGCTAAAAGCCGCCAACCCCCTCTATGCTAAAGTCCAGCAGCGGCTGGATACGGTCAATAATGTCATGCAAGAAAATGTCAACGGCGCGCGGATGGTCAAGGCGTATGTCCAGGAGGAGCGGGAGACCAAGCGGTTCAACGATGCCAACGAAGCCCTCACCGAGACAAACCTGCGGGTAGCGTTCATCATCGCCCGGCTCTCTCCCATCCTTTCGGTGATCATGAACTGCTCTGTCGTTGCCATCATTTACTTAGGCGGGATGCAGTCCATGGCAGGCGCCATGGAGGTAGGTACCATCATGGCAGCCATCGACTATAATACCCGGGTGCTCCATTCGGTGATGATGGTCAGCATGATGTTCCAGTCCATCGCCCGGGGTCGCGCCAGCGGCAAACGGCTGACAGAGGTTCTGGACACCAAGCCGATCATCGAGAGCGGTATCTTCGCCCCCGAAAAACTGGGTGAAATCACCTTTGAGCGGGTGGCGTTCCACTATCCCGGCTTCCCCGGCAGACCGGTCCTCCGGGATCTTTCCCTAACCATCAAGCACGGCGAAAATCTTGCCATCTTAGGCGCCACCGGCTCGGGTAAATCCTCTCTGATCCACCTGATCACCCGATTCTACGATACTACCGAGGGGCAGATCACCCTCGGCGGGACCCCCATTAAAGAATTCGACCTGACCGCCCTTCGGGACCGCATCGCGGTGGTGCTCCAAAAGAGCGAGCTTTTCAGCGGCACTGTGGCTGAAAACATCCGCTGGGGCAACCCCGACGCCACCGATGAGGAGATCCGCCGGGCAGCCGCTATCGCCCAGGCGGCGGAATTTATCGATAAAATGCCGGACGGCTATGAGACGGTCATCGCCGAAAAGGGCGCGTCCCTCTCCGGCGGGCAAAAACAGCGGCTTTCCATCGCCCGCGCCCTGGTGCGGCAGCCGGAGCTGCTGATCTTTGACGACAGTACATCCGCTCTGGATCTCTCCACCGAAGCCAAACTGCGGCAAGCGATCCGGCAGGAGATGCAGGGTACGACCCTCATCACCGTCGCCCAGCGGATCGCCAGCGTCAAAGACTGTGACCGCATCGCCGTTTTGGAGGACGGCACCCTGGCTGCCATCGGCACCCATGAGGAACTGCTGCAATCCAGCACTGTCTATCAGGAGATCTACCGTTCTCAGACTAAGGAAGGAGGGATCATCGATGGCTGAACAAAGACCCAATCCCACCATGCAGGCGATGCGCCCCGGACGGCGCGGACCTGTGATGCAGGTGGAAAAGCCCAAGGATATGAAGGGCACCCTCCGGCGGCTGATCGGCTATATCGGGCGCAATAGACGCACCTTCTTCACCCTGCTGACCGTCACCCTGCTGATCACCAGTACCAACCTCTTAGCCCCTGCTTTGCAGCAGAAAGCCATCGACGCGGTGGAAAATGATCTCGCCGCCCAGCTGACCATGATGCTGGTCTTTATGGTGCTTTCTTATCTATTAAACGGAGCCTTTACCTATCTGCAGGGCATCTTCTCCGCCAAGTTGGCGCAGGGAACAGTCCGCACTATGCGGAAGGATCTCTTCTCCCACCTGGTGCGACTGCCCATCCGGTATACCGATACCCATAACCACGGCGACATCATGAGCAGGATGACCAACGATGTGGAGAATATCTCCAATACCATCTCCAGTTCCATCGCCTCCCTTTGCTCCAGTGTCCTGATGGTCGTCGGCTGCTTTATCATTATGCTTTGCTACTCTCCCCTGCTGACCTTGGTCAGCACCCTCACCATCGGACTGACTCTGCTGGCATCCACCTTTATCACCAAGTTCATGCGGAAATTCTTTGTCCGCCAGCAGCGCATCTTAGGCGCTGTCAATGGGCAGGTAGAGGAGATGGTCTCCGGCTACCGCACGGTGGTTGCCTATAATCGCCAGGAGCGGGCAATCCGGGAATTCAACGCCACCAGTGACCGACTGAAAAAGACCGCCATCTATGCCAATACCTTCGGCGGCTTTATGGGACCGGTGATGAACTTCATCTCTAATGTGGGCTTTCTGCTGATCGCCCTGGTGGGCGGCTGGCTTGCCAGCCTTGCCCCGGAGCATATCCTCCATATCTCAGTAGGTACCATCCAGGCGTTCATCCTTTATTCCAAGCAGTTCTCCCGCCCCATCAACGAGATCGCCAACCAGTACGCCGCCATCCAGACCGCCATCGCCGGAGCAGAGCGGATCTTCGATGTGATGGATAGCGAGGTAGAAGACGAAGGCGGTTCCGCCTCTTACGATCCCAAGGCGGTCAGGGGCGCGCTTTCCTTCAAAGATGTCCGCTTCTCCTATGTACCGGAAAAGCCGGTGCTGCAAGGCTTTGATTTAGAGGTCAAAGCCGGGCAGAAGATCGCCATTGTCGGCGCCACCGGCTCCGGCAAGACCACCGTTGTCAACCTCTTGACCCGGTTCTATGATATTGACAGCGGTAGCATCACCGTAGACGGCATCCCCCTGAACGAGATCCCCCGCAGCGCGCTGCGCCGCAGTCTTGCCATCGTCCTGCAGGACACGGTCCTTTTCTCCGATACCATTGCCCGGAATATTGCCTATAGCCGTCCGGACGCCACCATGGAGGAGATCGTCGCTGCGGCAGAGTCTGCCGGGGCAGACCGCTTCATCCGCCGGCTGGAAAAAGGCTATGATACCGTCCTGACCGAGGGCGGCAGCAATCTCTCCCAGGGTCAGCGGCAGCTACTGAATATTGCCCGGGCGGTGCTGGCAGATCCCAGTATTCTGATCCTGGACGAAGCCACCTCCTCGGTAGACACCCGGACCGAGATGCATATCCAGTCCGCCATGGTCAAACTGATGGAGCACCGTACCAGCCTGATCATTGCCCACCGATTGTCCACCATCCGGGACGCGGATAAGATCATCGTCATCGACCGCGGCAAGGTAGTAGAACAAGGCAACCACGATACGCTTTTGGCGCAGAAGGGCACCTACTTCAACCTCTACCGATCCCAATTCGCCGGAATTGCGACATAAAAACACCCCTGCCCAGGGTATTTTTATGTAAATTTACTGTTGACGAATAACCACAGTTCTTGTAAAATAGTACTATCTTTTATTTGGAGGCGAACCCCATGCTTTATCAAAGCACCCGTAATAAAAACCTCACCGCCACCGGCCCCGAAGCCATTCTCCGTGGCATCGCCCCGGACGGTGGGCTTTATATGATCCCCGACCTTTCTGCCGTTCAGTTGGACTGGAAGACGCTCTTAGAGCTGGACACCATCCCCATGGCTTCGAAAATCTTGCAGGCACTGCTCCCCGACTTTTCTCCCGCGGAGATGGACGAGCTCTCCAGAAAAGCCTACTGCGGCAAGTTTGAGTCTGAGGATCTGACCCCCTTGGCGCAGGTGGGCGATCGGTATGTCCTGGAGCTGTTCCGGGGACCCACCAGCGCATTTAAGGATGTGGCACTCTCCATGCTGCCCCAACTGATGACCGCCTCCCGCGCCAAGACCGGTATGCAGGAAGAGATCGTCATCCTCACCGCCACCAGCGGCGATACCGGAAAGGCAGCCCTGGAAGGCTTCCACGATGTGGATGGGATCCGTATCATCGTCTTTTTCCCCAATAACGGCGTCAGCGCGGTCCAAAAGGCGCAGATGGTCACCCAGACCGGTAATAATGTCACCGTCACTGCCATCAACGGCAATTTTGACGATGCCCAAACCGGTGTCAAGATGACCTTCGCCGCCGCCGGAAAAGCGCCCATCGACGGCGTAGAACTTTCCTCCGCCAACTCCATTAATATCGGACGCCTGGCTCCCCAGGTGGTATACTATTTCAAAGCCTATGCAGATCTGGTCCGTGCGGAAAAGATCAAGGTTGGCGACCCCATCTCCTTTGTTGTCCCCACCGGCAACTTCGGTGATATTCTCGCCGGCTATTTTGCCAAAAAATTAGGTCTGCCGGTCAAAAAACTGATCTGCGCCTCCAATGAAAATAAGGTTCTTACCGACTTCTTCGGAGAGGGCATCTATGACCGTCAGCGTCCCTTCTATAAGACCACCTCTCCCTCTATGGATATCCTGGTCTCCAGTAACTTAGAGCGTCTGCTCTTTATGATGAGCGATTGCGACAGTGACCTGGTGGCATCTCTGATGAAGGACCTGAATGAAAAGGGTCGCTATGAGATCCCTGCCGCCATGCGGGAGAAGATCGCCGCCGAATTCGGTGCCGGCTTCTCAGGCGATGAGGGCACCGCCAAGACCATCAACGCCGTATGGAAGAAATACGGCTACCTGATGGATACCCATACCGCTGTTGCCTGGGCAGTCAGCGAGGAATACATGAAAGAGAACCCCGCCGAGCCGGTGGTTGTCCTGTCCACCGCCTCCCCCTTCAAGTTCCCCCATGCGGTGCTGGAAGCCTTAGGGGAGACCCCCGCCGCTGACGAATTTGACTGCCTCACCCAGCTGGCAGAGCTCAGCCGCCTGCCGATCCCCAAAAATTTAGCCGGCTTGAAGGACGCCAAGGTGCTGCACGATACCGTCATCGAGAAGGACGATTTAGTAGAATACGCGCTAACCAAAGCAGCAGAACGATAATAAAAAGGCAAGGATTTCCCTTGCCTTTTTTTATTCGTCCTTTTGTTCCGGTTCTTCCAGGGAAAAATCCTCTCCCTGCTGCCGGGTCAAGGTGACCCGGACCGTCTCGTTGTCCCGCAGAAACATTAACTGGATTTTATTCGTTCCGTTCCTCTCATAGCGGTAAACATAAAGATTCCCATCCTCTGCCGTCAAAGTGAAGGAATCCTCACTCGCCACAAATGTTCCGGAAATGACCGTCTCCACATTGGAAAGAAGAAAGGTGTTCTCCTCCGTATCAAAAGTGATGGCGAGACTGCTCCCTTCCCAGGAGCCGTCCATCCAGTCGCTGCTGAAATAGGTGGCGGTAAAAATGCCAATGACCGCACCGATGACCGCCAGCGTCCCAAGCCCTCCTAAAAGCCAGGGCAGCCATTTGGGCAGGGGCTTTTTTTCCTTGACCCTACCGTAATAGCAGCGGGGGCAGACCCGCTCTTCATTTTCATATTCCGTTCCGCATCTCTGACAGATCATACTCTCTTCTCCTTGAAAAAACACCCGCCCTCAAAGGGCGGCTGAATATTTTTTTTACTCACCCAGGTTCGCAAAGAGATCCAGGAAGTTCAGATCATCAGCGGGCTCCTCATCCTTGTCCTCTGCACCGGGGACACCGGGGAATGCCAGCATCGGCTCATCGGCAACAACACCCTTCGCAGAACGCTCAGAGGAGGGGAATCCGGTAGCGATAACGGTCACGATGATCTCATCGTCCAGATCGTTATTGAGGGCAACACCCCAGATGATGTTAGCATCGGGATGAGCCGCCTGCTCGACCATACGGCTTGCCTCGTCCACCTCGTCCATGCCGATATCGGGGGAAGCGGTAATATTGAAGATAACGCCGGTAGCACCGTCGATGGAGGTTTCCAAAAGCGGGCTGGAGATCGCCATCGCCGCGGCGTTGACTGCCTTATCCTTACCGGAAGCGCGACCCACACCCATATGAGCGTTGCCCGCATCCTTCATGATCTTATGTACGTCCGCAAAGTCGACGTTTACCAAACCGGGGATCAGGATCAGATCAGAGATACTCTGCACGCCCTGACGAAGGACATCGTCGGCAACCTGGAAAGCGTTCAAGAGGGTGATCCGCTCGGCGGAAACATCCTTTAATTTTTCGTTGGGGATAATAATCAGGCTGTCCACATGAGCGCGCAGCTTTTCGATGCCCGCCTCTGCGGTCTTAAGTTTCATCCGACCCTCGAAGCCAAAAGGCTTGGTAACGATGGCAACGGTCAGGATACCCATATCCTTGGCGATCTCGGCGACCACCGGCGCACTGCCGGTACCGGTACCGCCGCCCATACCGGCGGCAATAAAGACCATATCAGCCCCACGCAGGACTGCTTCGATCTCCTCGCGGCTCTCGATGGCGCTGTTCTCACCCACCAGGGGATCACTGCCGGCGCCCTTACCCTTAGTCAGCTTTTCACCGATCTGCACCTTGATGGGGGCAGGGGAAGCGTCCAGAACGGGCTTATCGGTGTTGACCACCACAAAATCCACGCCCTGCACACCGGCCTTGATCATTCTGTTGACTGCGTTACAGCCACCGCCGCCGCAGCCGATCACCTTTATATTAACGACGCCCTCGCCGCTGTCTGCGAATTCAAAACTTGCCACTTTCTTTTTACCTCCTGCTGATTTTTTATATACGGACCTACCATAGAATACTCTAAATAACATTTTAATATTAAACAAGATGAATTGCAAGTCTTTTTCGTAAATTTCAAAAGAAATTGATGGAAAAATTTTAATCACCCTTCCAAAACACCAAAATGGATTATTTATAAAAAATAAAAAGGGACCCCTTGGGCAGCCCTACATAAGGAATAAACGCTTCTTCCTTGCGTAGGACTGACCTTTTACAACTTTTTTATTTTTCCTCTTGACAGATCAAAAATCAAAGTGTATTATTGAGATAGTACAATTGTATTATCTATTTAGTACAGTTCAAAGGAGCGTGATAAAATGGAATGGAGTCTTGACCGAAAGCGTCCGATCTGTCCCCAGCTTTGCGAACAGCTCTGCGTCATGATCGCATCGGGCAAGTTCCCCGCAGGATGCCGTCTACCGTCGGTGCGTGATATTGCCCTTTCAGCGGGGGTCAATCCCAATACCGTCCAAAAAGCCCTCGAAAGCTTAGGAGAGCAGGGGGTCGTTCGGGCGGAGCGCGGGTCCGGCTGGTTTGTCTGCGAAGAGACCGATGCCGCCGCGGATATGGCGACGACCGTCATTCGGCAAAAGACCGCCGAATACTTCGAAGCGCTGACCACCATGGGTCTCAGCATCGAAGAGATCAAAAATTACGTAAAGGAGTGGAAGGAATGAGCGTACTTTTAAACTGCGAAAATCTCACCAAATGCTATGGTTCTCTGACTGCGCTGAACCATATTAATCTGACCGTAACCAACGGCAAGATCATCGGCCTTTTAGGTCCCAACGGATCGGGAAAGACCACCCTGATCAAGTTAATCAACGGCCTCCTTTCACCCACAAGCGGTACCCTTACCGTAACGGGAGAGCCCATCGGTCCCCAGACCAAGGCGCGGGTTGCCTACCTGCCCGATTCCTCTTATTTAAATACTTGGATGACGGTGGAGCAGATCGTCACCATGTTTACCGATTTCTATGAGGATTTCCGCCCCGCCCTTGCCTATGATATGCTGGAGCAGCTTGGAATCTCCAAAACCTCCAAACTGAAAAATCTCTCCAAGGGCAATAAGGAAAAGGTCTGCCTGATTCTGGTCATGAGCCGAAACGCTAGTCTTTACGTCTTGGATGAGCCCATCGCAGGGGTTGACCCCGCAACACGGGACTATATTATGTCCGTCATCATCAACAACTATAATCCTGACGCCTCCGTTATCATTTCCACCCACCTGATCGCCGATATCGAGCAGGTGCTGGACGAGGTCATCTTTATCCAAAACGGAGAAATTCTTCTGCAGCGTACCGTAGACGAGATCCGCGAAGAAAACGGCAAAAGCGTCGACGAGCTGTTCAGGGAGGTATTCAAATGGTAAAAAAATTATTGAAATACGAATTTATTTCCTATCTGCGCACCCTGATGCCGATGTACGGCATTATGCTTGCCATCGGTCTTGTGACCCGCTTTGTTCAGTTGTTTGAAAACGAACATTATTCTTATGACGTAGTCTTCGGCTCCTCGGTCATCGCGCTGGCGATTTCAGCAGTGGTCTGCCTTGTTATGACCGTTGTGGTGGGCGTGACCCGCTTTTATAAAAATCTCTATTCCGCCGAAGGGTATCTCAGCTTCACCCTCCCCGTTACCGCAGGTCAGCACATTTTTGCAAAGCTCATTATGCTGACCGCCTTCACCTTCCTCGGCCTTTTTGCAATCCTCGTCTCCGCCTCTCTCTCCATGATGGGCGAGGTTCTTTGGGAGGTCTTTAAGGCGATCGGCTATCTCTTGCGTAAGCTTTTCGAGATGGCCGGCGGCAATCTTTTCTTCTATATTCCGGAAGCCCTCCTCCTCATTGTTGTCTCCTTTGTCTACCTGTATCTACTGTATTACTGCTGTATCACCATCGGGCAGACCGCAAAGAAAAACCGCATTTTCATGGCCTTTGTTGCCTATTTCGTCTACTACCTGATTACGCAGTTTTTCGGCACCGCCTTCGTCATCGTCGGCATGTTCTTCGGTCAATACGGCATCTGGGAGGCCATTACAGACGCCATCGTTGCCCATCCGTTCGCATCTGTCCACATTCTGCTGATCGGTGCAACCATCTTGATCTCCGCCCTTTCGGCAGCCTATTATTTCATCATCCGCCATATCATGACCAAAAAACTGAATTTGGAGTAATGCCATGAAAAAGTTAATGCTTGTCGTGCCGCTCCTGCTCCTCGCCCTGTTGCTTTCGGGCTGTGGGCTTTTGGACGATATGCGCGCCCAACACGCCCTTGAGTATGACGACGGCACTATCAAATACAATAACAAAATCTATAAGCGCATCGATGAAGAGAGCCTTCAAACGGAAAAGTTGCAGGAATTCTCCATCGATTTTGGAAAAAATCTGTATATCACCGAGCCGGACGTTCCCGTCCTGCTGTCTCAAATGGGAATCCATAAATGGTTGCCCTACGTCAGCTCCGACGGCTCCATCATCTGCAGCTACACCGCCTATTACGTCCGCGAGGATCGCTACGAGGATATCATCGCCCAATTCACCAACGGCATCGAGTACACAAAATACCTGTACTATCTGTCGGAAGAGGTGTACCTCACCCCCGACCAAACCGCCACCCTGCAGCAACTTTTAAAGGAGAGTACCCCTGTAAAAACAGCCGACAGTTACTATCCCAAAGATAGCCTTGCCATCTATATGGAAAGCGCTGACGGCTTGTTTGAAAAATATGCCTTTGAGCTGATCGGAGACGATAACGGCTACGGCATCCTGGATTATAATACAGGAATGCTCTACCCCGCCACCGAAGAGTATAACGCTTTGTTGCAATCATTGTTATCCACCGTTCAAAAGGAGGAAATCTATGACATCTTGGAAGACAAACAGTAAGCGTCTCCTTGCTCTTCTCATCCTGCTCATCACCTGCCTCACCCTCGCCTCCTGCGATCGGCTGGAGGAATTAAAGGAGACCCACGCCGTATTTTCCGAGGACGGCATCCTGTATCAGGATAATCTGTACTGTCCCGTAGACTCCAAATACGACGATTTTCTGAATTATAACTACGGAAACCATCAAATCATCCGCATAACACAACCCGACGTCCCCCTGCTGTTGACCGTCGTCTTCCACCGCAATTATTATCTCAACGAAGCAAAGACCATCATCAAAGGAATTGATGACGTCTCTTGGTATGTGCGGAAGGATCAGCTGGAAGCCTATCGAGAAAGCGTTCAAAACGGGATCCGCTATACCACCCTCGGCTTTGACTACTACGATCCCAACCTCGGGGAACATACCGATTATATACTGAACGAAAGCGAGCTGCAGACGCTTCTTGCCTGCCTGAGTGCCCCCTGTACCCTCGATCAACCAGCGGAGGAAGAACTTCCACTTTTTGAGCAAAGCGATAACGGCCTTTTCCGAAGAACCACGGACTATTACGTCCTGCGAAGCGGAACTCACTTTTATCTCCTGCAATACGATCAGCAGACCGCTCAATCCTATTTTTATTCCGCCACCGCAGAGGCAAGCGCACTCTTTGAGGAATTCTTCCGAAAAGGAACCCCTACTCTGCGTTATGAATACGGCTCAAATTAAAAAAAGAGGCTTGGGAGACACTTCATAAAGAAGTGTCCTCCCAATTTTTTACATAAAAATTGACACTTTTCATAAGAAAGTGTCATAGTGGGTTTTATATATTTTAAAATTATACCTATCTCAAATATAAAAAACATGAGTGATATTGTGAGACAGGTCTCACAGTTTTATTTTGCCTTGCGACAAAGTGATATTAAAACCTTGCGGTTTTAGTTTTATTATATTCGCCCAAAAACTCACGAAGCGGATATCCCTTGGACAAAGTCCAAATATAACTGCGTAGCAATATAACTCGCCTTTGGCGAATATAACTGAGGCACACTTCCTTACGGAGTGTGCCTCTTGGAGTCCCCTTTTTATTTTTTCGGTCTGAAATAGACCCGCTCCGGGTCAGAAACATCAATGGTGGCTGCCTGGGTGGTTCCATTGTCTTTCAAAAGATAAGCGGCCAGTTCCAATTTTGTATCGGTCTGATCAAGGGTGCCAAAATCAATGGTCAACTGCTGATTATAAATCAGCCGGATATCATACCGAGCAAAGAATTGAACCTCCTGCACCAATCCCCAGTCCAGGTCTGGATTTTGACCAAACCCGTCATATAGCCGCTTCAAAAATCCGGTATAATCCTCCTCACCAAATACCGCCGTCTTGCCCACGCTCAGTTCCGTCGCCGTAATCTGAGTCAACCGGGGGATCCCGTCAAGAGGAGTCGTTTCCGGCTCATCG
>JAZREO010000006.1:0-5538 GCA_045660845.1 Eubacteriales bacterium | reverse complement strand
AACATATTAAATACTATTGTTTGGTGATGAGTGAGAACTATATAAGAAATCATTTTGCAGACATAAAGGGATATGCAAATACCATTGAGAATCGTTTGGACGATGAATGGTGCACAATGGAGAGTGTATTGGCAGACAATGCAGAAGTGTTATCCCTTGCACAAAAGCATAATGTGAACTATATACTCATCGAAGATAAATACGAAATCAGCATTGATTTTTAAGACAAATTCCAATTTAACGAACAGTTTGAAAAAAGAATAGAAAATAAAAAATCCGTGCTTCCAAAAAGGGAACACGGATTTTTGGTCGAGGTGACAGGTCTCGAACCTGCGGCCTGATGGTCCCAAACCACCCGCGCTACCAACTGCGCCACACCTCGGTCATTCTGTTTTTAAAACCCTCAAACCTGGCGCGCCGACAAAAACACATAGAATGTATTTTTTTGGAAAGGCGGGTGCTGAGAGGACAGAAAAAATGATGCGTTTATTATAGCAAAGGAATTTTTATTTGTCAATTGTGTACGACAGGATTTCTCTTGCGATTTGCGTTGTCTTTTGGTATACTAAATTAGTTATTGTCAAAAAGGAGCGAAAACACATGGAAATCAATCAGATCTTAGCAAAAGAGTTGAATATCAAGGAGTCGCAGGTATCAGCGGCAGTGGCACTGATGGACGATGGGAATACCATTCCGTTCATTGCTCGTTACCGCAAGGAGGTCACCGGCGGATTGGACGATCAGGTGCTGCGGAGCCTTTCGGAGCGTTTGAATTATCTGCGCAACCTTGTCAAGCGTAAGGAAGAGGTGGCGGCAGCCATCGAGGGTCAGGAGAAAATGACCGACGAGCTGCGTGCGGCGCTGTCGGCGGCGGAGACGCTGGCGGAGGTAGAGGACATCTACCGTCCGTTCAAACAAAAAAAGCAGACCCGTGCCGGCAAGGCGCGCGCCCGGGGGTTGGAGCCCCTGGCACTGGCGTTGCTGGAGCAGCGGGTGGAACTGGACCCGGCTGTCGAGGCAGTTGCCTACATCAGCGAAGAAGTTCCTACCGTCGAGGATGCTCTGCAGGGTGCTCGTGACATCATTGCCGAGACCGTCTCCGACGATGCAGAAATGCGCCGGTTGCTGCGCTCCCTCTATTGGGCGGTGGGAGTTATTTCCACTGAAAAAGTAGCGGACGCCAAGGACGAGAAGGGCGTTTACGGGATGTATTATGAGTTTCAGGAACAGCTGAAAAAGATCCCCGGACACCGGATCCTCGCCATTAACCGCGGCGAAGCCGAGGAGGTATTGAGGGTACGGGTGACGGTGGAGGAAAGCCGCGCGCTTGGAATTCTGGAGCACGCATATGTCAAAAATGAAAGTGCTTCAGCGGCGCAGGTAAAAGAAGCGACAGCGGATGCCTTTGACCGACTGATCGCCCCTTCGCTGGATCGGGAGATGCGCAGTACCTTGACAGAACAGGCGTCGGAGAAAGCCATCGGTGTTTTTGCGGTCAATCTGCGGCAGTTGCTGATGCAGCCGCCTGTGAAGGGGATGGTTACTTTAGGACTGGACCCGGCGTACCGCACCGGTTGTAAAATTGCGGTGGTGGACGAGACCGGCAAGGTACTGGATACGGCGGTGGTCTATCCCACGCCCCCGCAGAATAAAGTGGAGGAAGCGAAGAAAAAACTAACGCAGTTGATCCAAAAGCATGGCGTGAACCTGATCAGCATCGGCAACGGCACCGCCTCTCGAGAGTCGGAGCGTTTTGTGGCAGATCTGATCCGGGAACTGGATACGCCGGTCCATTATATGATCGTCAGCGAGGCAGGGGCATCGGTCTATTCCGCGTCCAAATTGGCAGCGGAGGAATTTCCGCAGTTTGATGTTTCCTTGCGTTCTGCGGTATCTATTGCCCGGCGGTTGCAGGACCCGCTGGCGGAACTGGTTAAGATCGATCCCCGCTCCATCGGTGTGGGGCAGTATCAGCACGATATGCCCAAAGCACGCTTGGGCGAAGCCCTGGGTGGCGTGGTGGAAGACTGTGTCAACTCGGTGGGTGTGGAACTGAACACCGCCAGCGCACCGCTGCTGGCGCAGGTGGCGGGTATCAATGCCGGCATTGCGAAAAATATCGTGGCTTATCGGGAGACGCAGGGTGCGTTCCGTTCCCGCAAACAACTGCTGAAGGTTCCTAAATTGGGACCCAAGGCCTATGAGCAATGCGCAGGCTTTCTGCGGGTCTCCGGCGGTGACAATCCCTTGGACAACACCGCAGTGCACCCGGAAAGCTATCCCGCTGCAGAGCGCTTTCTGAAGATGTGCGGTTATACCGCTGCAGACCTGCAAAATGGCGCTATTCAGAATATCGGCAAGTTCACGGAGGGCGAAAACGGGAAAAATCTGGCGGAGCAACTGGGGGTCGGTCTGCCTACCCTCATTGATATCGCCGCCTTTTTGCAAAAGCCCGGACGGGACCCTCGTGATGAGCTACCTAAGCCCATCCTCAAAACGGATGTTCTGGAAATGAAGGACCTGAAAGAGGGGATGCTTTTGCAGGGCACCGTCCGCAATGTCATCGACTTTGGTGCGTTTGTGGACATCGGAGTCCATGAGGACGGTCTGGTCCATATCTCCCAAATCTGTGATCGCTATATCAAGCACCCCGGCGAGGTGCTGAAGGTGGGGGATATCGTCAAGGTGAAGGTCCTTTCGGTGGACCTGCAGAAGCGCCGCATCGGGCTGACGATGAAAATTTAGTAAGAAATTGCAACAAATTCTTTATTTTTAAAGTATTTCGTAATATACTATTAGAAACTGAAAGATATAGGGAAGTGAAGTCTTGAAAAAGATATGGAAGCGGATGGGCGCTTTTTTCAAAAGGATCTTTGTCCGGGACGGTCGGCTGCGCCCCTGCATCCTGCCGATAGTGATGCTGGCGCTGCTGACGGTGTTACTTGGCTTGGGGGCGACCCGACTGGTCAGTGCTTTTGAGTACAATCGGGTGGAGATCAGCAAGGATCCGGAGGATCTGGGGATCGCGAAGCCGGAGGTGTATCTGCCGGACGGTATCACCAATGTGGCTCTTTTTGGCATCGATGCCCGTAACGATGAATTCAAGGGTCTTTCTGACTCTATTATGATCATCACCATCGATGCGGACCACAATGATATTAAGGTCACCTCCATCTTGCGGGATAGCCTGGTGGAGATCGAGGGCTATGGCTACCAGAAGATCAATGCTGCCTATAATTTGGGCGGTGCAGAGCTGGCGATCAAGACGCTGAACCAGACCTTTGATCTCAATATCCGGGACTATGCCACGGTGGATTTTGTCAGCATGGCGGACATTATCGACTTTGTGGGCGGGGTTGAAGTGGAACTAACCGATAAAGAGGTGCGCAATGCCAATGTGCAGATCAAGTCGATGCACACAGAGCGGGGGACGGATCTGGATTATATTGAGGAGTCCGGCGTTCAGACGCTGAACGGCATTCAGGCGGTGGCATTTGCTCGTATACGTAAGGCAGCGACGGTCACCGGTTCGGTGGACGACGCCGGACGGACTGAGCGCCAGCGACTGGTGATGTACCAGCTGTTCCAGAAGGCTTTGGCGATGGATATCACGAAATATCCGGCGATGATCCGGGCGATGCTTCCTTGCATGGAAACCTCTCTGACCTATACGGATATCTTCCAGCTTGCCGGCCTGCTGACCAATCCGGGACTGACCTTCAAGGAAGCACGGATCCCGGCGAATGAGGCGCTGATCGCCTATGGCTTGAATGTGAAGGGCTTGGGTTCCTGTAAGTATTATAATTTGGACTACGCGGCGAAGATGCTCAACGCATTTATCTATGAGGATATTCCCTTCGATGAGTATATGGAGGAAAACGGTGTGGACCGGACCCCCTGGTTTACCGGCGCACTGGTTAAGGACGAGGAGGAAGAGCCGGAGAAAACACCGGAAGTGGAGGTAGACGAGGAACTGACCGGTGAGGAAGGGGGCGTAACGCCCACCGATCCGGAAAGTACCGAGGAGCCGACGGTAGGCACTGAGGAAACCGATGTGCCTGTATCGGGTGAGGTGACCGAGACCCCGGAGGAACCCGCTGAACCTACCGATGAACCGGAAATCCCGGCGGAGACTGAGCCCACCCAACCGACAGAATAAAAAATGCACCCCTGCGGGGTGCATTTTCTATTTTAAATTCTTTTGGCTTTCCGCCCGACCGGCTTGGATGCCTTTGTAAAGGTCATAGATAAAGATAAAGATCAGGATACTTGCCACCGCTTGTACCAGGTCTGCCTGTAGGGTGATGGTAGCTGCGCCGAAGGAGGCAAGCTTCTGCCCATGGATCAGCTGGTTGATCACCTCAGCAAGGTAATAGAGGGGGACGGGAACCAGAGCGGCAGCAGATGCCATCAGCTCCGGATGCTTTCGGGCGGGCTTGGTCTTTAAAAGTGCTTTTACCGCCAGCACCATCGTCAGCCGGACAAGGAGGGTAGCGGGGGAGAGGAGATAAAGCCCCTTGATCAGATCGACTGCTACGCCGGTAACGCCGGTAGCGACCATGGCGTGGGGCGTCGGTAAGAGCATTGCCGCCAGCAGAACGATAGGGTCGGCGGGATGAATGTACCCATGGGCGACCCGCTGACCGATCAGCGCTGCAAGAAATAGTAAGATCCCGAAGATAACGGCGGATTTTGTTTGCTTTTGCATTTTCACGAAAGATGTACCCCTTTATGATGATTAAAATTATTGTATCATGGGCTGGAAAAGATTTCAACTGTTAAAAGCAGGGTTGAAATCAGTCGAAGAATGTGCTATACTGAAAATTAGATTTATATATATATTTAAAGGAGCGAAAAGAAAACCATGTCCGGACATTCCAAATGGCATAATATTCAAAATAAGAAAGGCAAGACCGATGCCCAGCGTGCCAAGATCTTCACCAAGATGGCCCGCGAAATTATGGTAATTGTAAAAGAAGGGGGCCCCAACCCCGATTCCAACTCCCGCCTGGCCGATGTAATCGCCAAGGCTAAGGCCGCCAACGTGCCCAATGATAATATCGAACGGGCCATCAAAAAGGCCAGCGGCGCCGGCGATGCCAGCAACTATGATTCCCTGATCTATGAAGGCTACGGCCCCGGCGGCGTTGCCGTGGTTGTGGATTGCCTCACCGATAACCGCAATAGAACTGCCGCCAACGTGCGTCACTATTTCGATAAATTCGGTGGTAACCTGGGCGCCACCAACAGCGTATTGTGGCAGTTCAATAAGTGCGGCATTCTGGTAATTGACAAAGAAGATGTGGACGAAGATGAATTGATGATGGTTGCCTTGGATAGCGGCGCCGACGATTTCAATGCCGAAGGCGATGCCTTCGAGATCACCACCTCTCCCGAGGCTTTTTCTGATGTACGTGTGGCTCTGGAGAAGGAGGGATATACCTTCATCACCGCCGAGGTAACCCGGGTGGCCGATAACGAAGTTTCCCTTACCGACGAAAAGGATCTTCTCAAAATGCAACTCTTGTTGGACGCTCT
>JAZREO010000005.1:0-5861 GCA_045660845.1 Eubacteriales bacterium | reverse complement strand
ATACGCATCAAAGGGCAGATCCCGCTTTAAAAGCTCGATCAATACATAGCAGCCGGCGCGGTCATCCAGCGCCTTGGCACGGACCAAGCCGTCACCGAATTCCTGGTAATCGCTATCGAAGCCCACCATATCGCCCACCTTAACATACTCCTCGGCGTTTTCCCGATCCCTCGCACCGATATCGATCCGGAGATCTTCGATCTTGGGGGCTTTTTCTTCGTCCTTGGCAAGATGCGGCGCCAGCACGCCGATGACGCCATGGAGCTTCCGCCTGCCGATGACCACATGCTTCCCCGGCAGGATCCGAGGATCAATGCCACCAACGGTATCGAATTGGAGATGGCCGTCACTATCAATATGCGTGACCATCAGCCCCACCTCGTCCATATGGGCGCAGAGCATCAGGGTGAAGGGGGCTTCCATACTCCCCCGCTTAAAGGCGATAATATTCCCCAGAGCGTCCACCTCCACCCGGTCACAGTGGTCCCGGATCTCATTGAGGATCGCCTGGCGCACATCTCCCTCGCTGCCGCTGGCACCGAAAAGAGAAGTGAGGTAACTTAATTGCTTATTCATGGCGCACACCTCCCTGCAGGATATAGCGGCTGATCAGGCGGGAGCACGCCTGCATATCAGCCAGATCCACCACCTCACAGCCGCTGTGCATATACCGCAGCGGAATGGAGATCAAGCCGGTGGCGACGCCGGTCCGGCTGGCGGCGATATGGTCACTATTAGTGCCGGTGCGCCCGCCGGCAGCCTCCCGGGCATAGGGAATGGAATGACAGTCCGCCAGTTCCATCAGACGGGCAGTCACCTCCCCGCTCAGAACCGGGGAAATGCCGATCACCGCACCGCTGCCCAAGGCAAAAGCCTTGTCCTTAGGGGTATTAGGAGAGGTGCCATGGGTCACATCCACTACCAGCGCTTCATCGGGCGCGATCTCCCAAGCCGCATGGCGGGCACCGAAGCCGCTGAATTCCTCACCGGCGGAAAAGACGGTAAAAAGCTCCACCGGCAGGGGCATCTTACTGACGGCATCCAGCACGTTCAGCAGGACTGCTACTCCGGCCCGGTTATCCAGCGCCTTGCCGGTGACCCGGTTATTCAAAAGATCAGCGCAGCCCTGGCGCAGGATGATGGGGTCCCCCACCTTGACCAGTTCCCGGGCACGCTGCGCCGAATAGCCGATATCGATGACTAATTTATTCATGGGCAGAGACTTTTTTTGCTCCTCTGCTGTCAGAAGATGGGGCGGCAGGGTCGCCACAACGCCGGGCAGCGGTCGGACGCCCTTGACCGTCACCATAGCGGCGGGCAGACTGACCGGAGAAAAGCCGGCGAGATTGGTGAAATGGATAAAACCATTATCGTCGATCTTGGTAACCATCAGCCCGATCTCGTCCAGGTGGGCATCCAATAAGATCTTCTTGGCATTTGGCAGCGCCGCCTTACGATGGCCAATCAGGTTGCCGGAGCGATCAACGGTACATTCGTCCACCAGCTCCGCCAGAAGGTCACGGGCGCCGGTGGCACCCCACTCAAAGCCGGATGGCAGGTATTCTCCGGATAATTCAAATAGATAATTTTGCAGGTTCTTCATGTCAATTCCCTTACAACAGCAGCGAAGAAATCGCCCCGTTCCTCAAAGTTCTTAAACTGATCAAAGCTGGCGGAGGCGGGAGAAAGCAGGATGATATCCCCCTCCTTTGCTTCCCGGTACGCTGTCTCAACAGCGGTACGGAGATCTCGATAAAGCTCCATGGGGAATTCCGGAGCGTGGAGCCGGACTGCGTCCCGGATCTTCTCGGCAGTAGCACCGCAGAGATACAGTTTTTCCACCCGCTGCGGAACGACAGGACCCAGGGCATCATAGGGGATCTTTTTATCATATCCGCCGGCGATCAGCCGGACCTTACGATCAAAGCTATGAAGGGTGGCGATGGTGCGGGTAGGTGACGAGCCAATGGAGTCATTATAAAACTTCACGCCGCCCAGTTCCCGGATGAATTCCATCCGATGGCGGACACCGCCAAAATTCTTTGCCACCTCGGCAATGACCGCAGGAGGCACCAGGTCTTTGACCGCCAGCACCGCAGCCATGAAGTTTTCCACATTATGGTCGCCCCGCAGCAGCAGGTCCCCGCGATCCAGCAGTTTTTCGCCGCCGAGCCAGATCGCACCATCCCGATAGCAGGCGTCCGCATCTTTTTGCGAGGAAAACATCCGCACTTCACCGCAAGCCTCCTTGGCAAATGCGGCGGTAACAGCGTTATCTGCATTGAGCACCAGGAGATCCTCCTCGCTTTGGTAGCGGAAGATATTGGCTTTTGCTTCGGTATACTCCTCCATGTCCTTATGAACATCCAGGTGGTTGGGGGAAAGATTTGTCACTACGCTGATATGGGCGCTTTTGCGCAAAGTATGGAGCTGAAAACTGGAAAGCTCCGCCACCACCACATCCTCCGGCGTCATCTCCCGAAGACGGCAGAACAGCGGAAAGCCGATATTGCCGCCCAAGTGCACCTTGCGCTCGGTACGGCGCAGCATTTCATGGATCAGGCTGGTGGTAGTCGTCTTACCGTCGCTACCGGTGACTGCCACGATCTTACAGGGGCAATATTCAAAGAACAGCTCCATCTCGCTGGTGATGATGCTACCCTTCCGGCGGGCAGCCTCCAGAGCGGGATGGTCGAACCGCATCCCGGGCGTCTTAATGATCCAGTCCCCGGCGAGGTGGTCCATATAATCTGCTCCGCAGAACATCCTCACACCAAGTTTTTCCAGTGCCTTGCCGGGATCGCCCAGCTGATCGGCGGGGCGTTTATCAAAGGCATAGACCTGAACCCCCAGCTCCGCCAGCATGGTAATGATCGGGGTATTGGATACGCCGATCCCCACAACGCCTACTGTCTTGCCCTTTATATCATGGATGAACCGTTCAAAATGCTGCATTTTATCAGCTCCTTTTAAATGTATATAAGTATTATATAATTTAATAAAATATTTAGCAATATAAATATTTACTTTTTTTGATTTTTATGGTATAGTAGCGGTAGTGAGTGGACTGAACAGTCGCCGTCTTAGACGGAGGAAAGTCCGAGCATCACGGACCGGGATAGTGGGTAACGCCCACCGAAGGCGACTTCAGGGAAAGTGCAACAGAAATATACCGCCGCATTTTGCGGTAAGGATGGAAAGGCGAGGTAAGAGCTCACCACCCCTTATGGTGACATAGGGGGTCTGTAAACCCTATCCGATGCAACACCGACAGAGGCAAGGGCGGTCCGCCTGACTGAGTCTCGAAAGCGTGGCTTGAGGCGTCTGGCAACAGGCGTCCCAGATAGATGACTGTTCTCGACAGAACTCGGCTTACAGGTCCACTCATTAAAAAAACAGCACCCAATTGGGTGCTGTTTTTTTAATCATACTCTCTCTGCGATCTCCATAACGAGTTTTTCTGTCTTTTCCCAGCCCAGGCAAGGGTCTGTAATAGACTTGCCATAGCAGTATTCCCCTATACCCTGTGCGCCGTCCTCGATATAACTTTCGATCATCAAGCCCTTGACCAGACGCTTGATATCACTGTTCTGAGAGCAGCTATAAAGCACATCCCGGGTGATACGGATCTGCTCCAGATACTGCTTGCCGGAATTGGCATGGTTGGTATCCACCACCACCGCAGGATTGATCAAATCACTCTTAGCGTAGAGCTCGCTGAGCTTCATAAGATCCTCATAATGATAGTTGGGCAGGGAGCGCCCGCTGCTATCGATATACCCGCGCAGGATGGCATGGGTCAGGGGGTTGCCCTTACTCTCTACCTCCCAGCCGCGGTACACAAAGGTATGGGAATGCTGACCGGCGGTGATGGAATTCATCATCACCGAAAGGTCACCGCCGGTGGGATTCTTCATTCCGGCAGGAATATCCAGACCACTGGCAGTCAGCCGGTGCTGCTGATCCTCGGCAGACCGGGCACCTACCGCCACATAGGCGAGCAGGTCAGAGAGGTAACGGTGGTTTTCCGGATAAAGCATCTCATCGGCGCAGCTGAACTGATAGTCTGCCAAGGCGTGCATATGCACATCCCGGATGGCAACGATGCCCTTCAGCATATCCGGCTTTTCATTGGGGTCCGGCTGATGGAGCATCCCCTTATAGCCGTCGCCGGTGGTACGAGGTTTATTAGTATAGATCCGGGGGACGATCAGAATTTTATCCCGGACCTTATCCTCCAAAAGACGCAGCCGTCCGATATAGTCCAGCACCGACTCCTTAAAGTCCGCCGAGCAGGGGCCGATGACCAGCAAAAAGCGGTCACTCTCTCCGGTAAATATTTTACGCAGCTCTGCGTCCCGCTCCTCCTTCACCTTCTGCATCGCCGGGGTGACCGGGTACTGCTCCTTGATCAGCTTCGGGATGGGCAGCTTCCGTTTAAAATCCATATTCATCATAAAACTTCACTCCCTACTTATCAAAAAGTTTGCGGCGCTCGGTGGAAAGCCGCATCATGGCGCGCATATCATCAATTCTTTCTTCCTTGAGATCGTCACGCAGTTCCTTAAATTTTTCTATAAAAAGATCCATCTGCGCCAAAAGTTCTTCTTTATTCATGACGAACAGCTCGCTCCACATAGAGTCGTTGATCTTGGCGATCCGGGTCAGATCCCGGAAGGAATCGCCGGTATACCGGACCAGGTGCTCATTATCATGACAGCACATGAGGGTAACGGCGATACAATGGGTCAACTGGGAGAGATAGGCGATCATCTCATCATGCATTTCCGGGGTCAGCCGGGAGACAGAATGGAAGCCCAGCTCCCAGCCCAGCTCCTCGCAGAGGGCGATAGCATCCTCTGTGTTCTTTTCCGTAGAAACAACAATATAGTTGGCATTTTCAAAGATGCGGTCGTCGCTGTTTTCCACACCGTAGACCTCTTTACCCGCCATGGGGTGGGCGGCAATGAATTCCACATCCTCCCGCAGCATCCCCTGGATCTCATAGACCACGCTGCCCTTAACACCGGTCACATCCGTCAGAATAGTGCCGGGACGGAACAGATGCTGATATTCTTTGATCCACTCGATAAAAACGTGCGGATACAGGGCGAAAACGATCAGTTCCGCCCGCCGGACCATTTCCGGATCTACCGCAACAGAGCCGGCGTCAATGATCCCTTCCCGGAGTGCATAATCCACCGAGGCTTGCTCCTTGGTGATGGCTTCCACATGGTACCCCTTCTTTTTCAGCGCCATGGCATAGCTGCCGCCCAGAAGTCCGAGACCCACGATCAAAATATTGGTATTAGCGTTCTTATTCAGTTTCATCTTTCAAGACCTCGATTCCTAAAGCCGACAGTTTTTCAAAAAAGTCCGGCAAGCTCTTTGCCACCGCCCGGGCGCCTTTGATACAGCCGCCGGTGCGGGTGGCGAGCACTGCCATGGACATGACGATGCGGTGGTCATTATGACCGAAAATAACATCTTCGGGGGCGGTCAACTGACGCCCCGGGACGATGATACGATTTTCCTCCAATATCATCTGGACGCCGCATTTCCTGAGTTCCTCCGCCATGGCGGCGCCCCGGTCACTCTCCTTGATCTTCAGCCGGGCGGTATCGGTAAAGATACCGCCGTTCAGTGCTGCGGCAACGGCGAATAGGATGGGACCCAGGTCGGGGCAGTTTGCCAAAGAGAGGGTGGGAACCCCTTCGGCAAGGGCTTTGAAATAGTCCCGATAGACCCGGTCACCCTGGAGAGAGTTTTCGCTCAAGCCGGTGACGGTCACTTCCCCGCCCAAAAGGTTCAACGCTTCAAAAAAGGCGGCGTTGGAATAATCTCCTTCTACAGTGAGATCC
>JAZREO010000004.1:0-6255 GCA_045660845.1 Eubacteriales bacterium | reverse complement strand
GCGTTTCCCGGATGGACTGCTCCGCCATTCGAAACTCCAAGTTTCCAGCCTTGCGCTCTTCAATACATTTGATCAGAGCAGAAAGCTTGTCTGCCGCTTTGATCAAGGGACGCAGCTCCTCGTCTTGCTCCTGCAGCAGCGGTGCATACTCCCCTGCCAGATCCTCCGGCAGCATAGAAAGCAGCGTATCATTCGCCGCCGTCTCAACGCCTTTGAAGGCTGTTTCGATTGTAAAGTTCTGGTACTTTACAGGCGTAGGCATATCACCGGTCAGGATCTCATGGGCATCATGAAAGATTCCCAGCACCGCCGCCCGGTCCGCATTATAGTTTTTGCCGCAGCGCTGATTTCCGATGGTCGCCAACGCGTGCGCCAGCACCGCCGCCTCTAAGGTATGCTCCGTCAGCGTTTCCTGGCGGGAATTGCGCATCAGCGCCCAGCGATCAATATATTTCATGCGAAAAAGCATGGAAAAGAAGTTACTTTCCATTTTTATTCTCCCATCCGATAATCGATTTTGATCTCGCCCTCACCCATGATGAATTCCCGGTCCACCGTTACCTCGGCGGCACCCTCCATGGAGGGCACCCGGTACATCACATCCATCATGGCGTTCTCAATGATCGCGCGCAAGCCGCGGGCACCGGTCTTTTGCTTAATGGTCTTTTCCGCAATGGCTACCAGGGCATCCTGGGTAAAGTGTAATTTTACACCGTCCAATTCAAAGAGTTTCTTGTACTGTTTCACGATAGCATTCTTCGGCTCGGTGAGAATTTTGAGCATAGCCTCCTCATCCAGCTCATTGAGCGCCACCAGTACCGGCAGTCTTCCCACCAGCTCGGGGATGACGCCGTATTTGGCAATATCATGGCTTTCGATCTGTTGATAGATCTCGCTGAGCGAGGGGCCTTCCTTCCCCTTGACCTCAGCACCGAAGCCCAGGGCGGATTTACCAATACGCTTGGAAACCACATTTTGGATACCGTCAAAGGAGCCCCCGCAGATAAAGAGGATATTGGAAGTATCAATAGGAATGAATTCCTGGTTGGGATGCTTGCGTCCTCCCTGAGGAGGAACATTGGACACCGTCCCCTCCACAATCTTCAGAAGCGCCTGCTGCACCCCTTCGCCACTCACGTCCCGGGTGATGGAAACATTCTCGCTTTTGCGGGCGATCTTATCGATCTCATCCACATAGATGATACCCTTCTGCGCCCGCTCCACATCAAAGTCCGCCGCCTGCAGCAGTTTGAGGAGAATATTTTCCACATCCTCCCCCACATAGCCGGCTTCGGTCAGGGTGGTGGCATCGGCAATCGCAAAGGGGACGTTGAGGATCTTCGCCAGGGTCTTGGCAAGATAGGTCTTACCGCTTCCGGTGGGACCCACCAGCAGGATATTGCTCTTTTGCAATTCCACCCCATCCTCGGACTGATCCGCATTGAGGATGCGTTTATAGTGATTATACACCGCCACCGAAAGGGCAATTTTCGCCCGATCCTGACCGATCACATATTCGTCCAGGAATCGCTTGATCTCCTGGGGCTTATAGACGTGGATCTCCTGCTCCTGCTTTTTGGCTTTCTTTTGGGGCTGGAGGGGCATCTTGGGCTGATAGCCGTTTTCCAGCATGATGCTCATGCAAAGCTCTACGCAATCGGTACAGATCAGACTGTCGATCCCCTCGATCATATTCGCTTCCTGGTGCGACCGTCCGCAGAAGGCGCAGGTCTTTTTTTCTGACATGATGTACTCCTTTAAAAAAGGACGGGAATGATTCAATTCCCGTCCTGACTTTTATCTGTGCGCAATGACCTCGTCAACCAAGCCGTATGCCTTGGCCTCCTCCGCAGAAAGGAAGTTATCCCGATCGGTATCCCGAACGACTTCTTCCAAGCTTCTGCCGGTGAAATCTGCCAGCATCCGATTGAGTTTATCCTTGGTCTTGCGGAGATTTCTCGAGCGGATCTCCACATCGGTGGCACTGCCCATGATACCGCCCAGAGGCTGATGGATCATCACCTCACTATTAGGCAGGCAATACCGCTTGCCCTTGGTGCCGGCAGCCAGCAAAAACGCACCCATGCTCGCAGCCATACCGATGCAGATAGTAGAAACATCGCATTTGATATACTGCATAGTATCGAAGATGGCAAGCCCCGCTGTCACCGAACCGCCCGGGGAATTGATATAGAAGCTGATATCCTTATCGGGGTCCTGCCCCTCCAGATACAGCAACTGGGCGATGACCAGGCTTGCGGTGGTATCGTTCACCTCTTCTGTCAGCATAATAATGCGGTCATTCAGAAGCCGGGAATAGATATCATAGGACCGCTCACCATGACCGGTCTGCTCCACCACCATCGGTACTAAACTCATAGAAATGCTCCTTTATTGATTGAAAATTACTCTGCCTTAGGCTCTTCCTTCTTAGCGGCAGGCTTCTTCGCTGCAGGCTTCTTGGCAGCGGGCTTCTTCTCCCCGGTCTTGGCGGCAGCCTTCTTGGCAGCAGCCTTCTCCTCGGTGATCTCCGCATTGGTGCGGATCAGCTCAACAGCCTTGGAAACAGCGCAATCCATGGTGATATCTTCCTTGGGCAGGTACATCTTCACCTGATCGACAGGCATGCCGTAAGCATCTGCGATGTCCTTATACTCCTTCTCGATATCCTCGTCGGCAACAACGACGCCTTCCAGCTCAACGACCTTCTCCAGAGCCAGGCGGACCTTGACCTGCTTCTCAGCTTCGGGAGCAAAGCCCTTGCGGAAGGATTCCAGATCCATGCCGGTGTACTGCATATAGGTCTTGAGATCTAAACCGGAGCCAGCCAGGCGCTGCTCGAACTCACCGCACATATTATCGATCTTCTGCTCGATCATAGCAGCGGGGATCTCCACCTCAGTCTTCTCCAAGAGAGCGTCGATCAGAGCGTTGTCCAGCTCGTTATCGGACTGACGGGCCTTCTGCTCCTTCAAGGTCTTCTTGATATCCTTCTTCAGATCAGCCAGGGTATCAAACTCGCTGACGTCCTTGGCAAACTCATCGTCCAGCGCAGGGACTTCAGTCTCCTTGACCTCGTTGATATGGCAATCAAAGATCGCTGCCTTGCCCTTCAGTTCCTCTGCATGATACTCCTCAGGGAAGGTAACCTCTACCTTAACATCCTCGCCGGCCTTCTTACCCACCAGCTGGGGCTCGAAGCCGGGAATGAAGCTGCCGGAGCCCAGGACCAGATCATAGTTCTCGCCCTTGCCGCCGTCGAAATGAACGCCGTCCACAGAACCATCGAAGTTGATGTTGACAGTATCGCCGTCCTTAGACTCACGCTCCACGACGATGGTGCGCTCGTTCTGCTTCTGCAGACGCTCCAGCTCTGCCTTCACCTCGGACTCAGTTACATTATAGACAGTCTTGGTGACTTTTAAACCCTTATATTCCTTTACATTTACCTCAGGCTTGACGGTAACGACAGCCTTAAATGTAAAGCCCTCGGCATCCACCTCAGTGATCTCGATCTGGGGCTGAGCAACGACCTTCAGAGCCGCCTCTGCAACAGCCTCATCATATGCCTTAGGATACAGAGCATTGACAGCATCCTCAAAGAAAACGCCCTCGCCATACAGCTTCTCCACGATCTTACGGGGCGCCTTGCCCTTTCTGAAGCCGGGAACAGTGATCTTAGACAGGTTCTTTTTAAATGCGGCGTCAACAGCGGCTTTAAACTCCTCGCCTTTGACCTCCACAGTCAGCTCGACCATGCTCTTTTCCAGATTTTTTACTTCCTTAACAGTCATCCTATTTTTACCTCCATATGAATTTCCTTCATAGACTCTACTTATTTTATAATTTATCACCGCAAAAGTCAACACTTACCTTTGAAATAGGAGAGAAGTTTCGCCCAAAATCCGGCTCTTTTTTGGTAATTTTGTTTATTTTCCGGCTGAAAAGCGATCAAAAGCGGACAAAAATCCAGAGCATCAGCGGAGATCAAGGTGTAAACGATGCCGTTTTTCTCTATCGTTTTCGTCTCCTGCGCCGCTTTCCCGTGGATATGCCCATAGTAGCAGCGTCGGACACCATACCGCTGTAGCACCTCCTCAAAGGGTGCCTTATCTCCGCCGAAGGGCGGAAAGTGGAAGAAGACTACCCGCTCCCGATCCGCCGGCGCAGATTTCAGAGATAGCTCCAGCCGCTGGATCTCCCGCTCTAAGATCTTGCGATCCTGCTCGCCGGCGCTCTCCGGCTCCCAGCCCCGGGTCCCGCAGAGGGTTACATTTTCGCAGAGAATGGCATTGTTATACAGAATTTCAAAATCATCCCATCCCCGCTCATTAAAAAAGCGATTCATTTTGGCGGTAGTCTCCCACCAATAATCGTGGTTTCCCTTCAAAAGGATCTTCTTGCCGGGCAGGTCATGGAAAAACTGAAGATCCGGCTCCGCTTCTTTTAAGGACATCGCCCAGGAAAGATCCCCGGCGAGGACAACCGTATCCTCCGCCGTCACCCGTTCCAGCCAGGCTTCTCTTATTTTAATAGGATGATCTTTCCAGCATCCGCCGAAAATATCCATCGGCTTATCCGCTGAAAGGGACAGATGCGGATCGCCCAACACAAAAATTGCCAAAACAAATCACCTCCTTGCTTTCGTATATCTTTTTATTTTACGGTCATACTATTTTTCGGAAAGGAGTGCTAAAACACATGATGAATTCTATTAATTCCGGCGTGGATTGCAAGGTGACCAATTGCCATTACCACACCACCGACAATAAGTGCACGGCAGAGAAGATCGAGGTCAGCAACTGCGAAAATTGCCATAATTCCTCCGATACCTTCTGCAAAACTTATAAAGAGAAATAAGACTTTCCGAAAGGGCGCCGGGTAAAAACCGGCGCCTTTTTATTTTAAATTTTCGTCCAAATAACGCTTCATATTCTCATAGAGAAAGGCATCGTTGAGAAGATTGCCCAAGTGCGGCAGTGCCGCAAGGTTCGGCAGATCCGCCGGAGTCTTATCGATGCCGTCGAAATCGCTGCCAAAGGCAAGGATCTCCTTGCCACCCAGGTTCAGCACATGGCGGATATGCAGAAGGATATCAGAAATATAGGCGGTCTTTTTATTCGTAAGAAAGGGCGGATAAAAATTGATGCCCATCAAGCCCCGCCGCTCGATCAGCGCTTGGATCTGACTGTCGGTCAGGTTGCGGGGGTGATCCGCCAGGGCATAGCAGTTGGAATGGGTCGCCACCACATGATCCGGTAGCAGCGCCAGCAGTTCATCCGCCGAGCGGTGATTGAGATGAGAGAGGTCCAGACTGATGCCCTCCTCCCGCAGCAGCAATGCCACCGCTCTGCCCAAATCGGTCAATCCGTACTCACAGAGGGCACCTCCCGCCAGGTGGTTGCCCTTATTATAGCAAAGGGACAAAAAGGCAATCCCCTTTTGCTTCAGTTCCCGGGCGGTACGGCGATTTTTCTCCATATCCTCACCGAAAAAACCGCCACCCTCCACGCTAAAAAGATAAGGAGTCCTGCCCGCTTCAAAAGCCGCGTCGATCTCCGTCGCCTTGCGGCAGAGCACCATCTCCGGGTACTTGCGTATCAGCTCCTCCCCATAGGCATAGACGGATCGGAAATAACGATAAGGTTCCTCCTGCGTATCAGGGATATAAATAGCATAGGTCTGCAGATGACGGAATGGAGGTCTGCGGGTCAGCTGCAGGGTAGGGTCATTGAGATCGCTGCGGTTTTCATAGCAGCGCCAAAGGGTATCGCAATGCAGGTCACCATAGTAGTTCATAATGAAAAAGCGTTCTCCAGATGCTCCACCGCCAATTTCCCTTGATCATCGGCAGTAACAGCGATCACATCAAAGCGCATGGGCAGGTCCAGTTCCCTGGACTGCAACCAGAAAAGCGCCGTTTTGATCATTTTTTGCTGCTTGGCATAGGTCACGCTTTCCTGCGGCAGGGCGATCATCCCTGCACTGCGGGTCTTGACCTCGCAAAAAACCAGGCAGTCCTTCTCCTGAGCGATCAGATCCAGCTCTCCGAATCGGCATTGAAAATTCTGCTCCAGAATCTTCCAGCCTTTTTTCTTCAGGTACTTCGCTGCAGCGATCTCTCCCTTTAAGCCTAATCCGTGTACCTTCATTTTATTCCCCTAAAATCTTTTTCAGAAAGGATTTACGGTGGATCGGCGCGGGTCCCAATTCCAGGATCGCTTCCCGGTGGACCTTGGTGCAGTAGCCCTTATG
>JAZREO010000003.1:0-31467 GCA_045660845.1 Eubacteriales bacterium | reverse complement strand
AGCGAGATCTTTGGAAATCTGCTGAAATAATTTAAAAATAGCGGGACAATGATGATTGTCCCGCTATTTTTATGACGGAATACTTGACCTTTTTATAATAATTGGGTAAAATAGAATGTGAAAATTTTGTAGCGGAGGAATCCCATGCTTGAGCTTAGAAACATCTCCTATACCGCCGAAAGTGAAAACGGCATCAAGGAGATTTTAAAGAATATCAATCTGACCATTGACGAACGGTTTACTGCCATCACTGGCCCCAACGGCGGCGGAAAGTCTACCCTGGCAAAGATCATTGCCGGCATCTATACTCCCACCTCCGGTCAGATCCTGCTGGATGGGGAGGACATTACTGGTCTCTCCATCACCGAGCGTGCCAAAAAGGGCATTAGCTTTGCTTTCCAGCAGCCGGTGCGTTTTAAGGGCATTACAGTGAAGGATCTGATCACTCTGGCTGCCGGGCGTCCCATCGGGGTCAGCGAAGCCTGCTCTTACCTCTCCGAGGTGGGTCTTTGCGCCCGGGACTATATCAACCGGGAGATCAACGCCAGCCTTTCCGGCGGCGAGGTCAAGCGCATTGAGATCGCCACCGTGCTGGCGCGGGGGACGCAGATCTCCGTCTTTGATGAGCCGGAGGCGGGTATCGACCTCTGGAGCTTCTCCAACCTGATCCAGGTCTTTGAGAAGATGCATGAAAAGATGGGCGGCTCGATTATCATTATCTCCCATCAGGAGCGGATCCTGAATATTGCCGATAAGATCGTGGTCATTGCCGACGGTACGGTTCGTACCGCCGGAAAAAAGGATGCCATTCTGCCGGGTCTGCTGCAGGCCAGCGAGCCCTGCAAGGTATTGGCAGACAAGCTGTAAGGAGGTGCTATCTGTGGATCAAATTCAAAAGACATTGTTAGAGCAGGTGGCGGACCTCCATGAGGTTCCCTCCGGCGCCTATAATATTCGCGCCAACGGTACCTCTGCCGGACGGAATACCACTGCTAATATTGATATTATTACCAAGGACGATAAAGACGGCATTGACATTGTTATCAAGCCTTTTACCAAAAATGAGAGTATGCACATTCCCGTCATCCTCAGTGAGAGCGGCATCCAGGATATGGTATACAACGATTTCTATATCGGCGAGGGTGCGGATGTTACCATCGTTGCCGGCTGCGGCATCCATAACGCCGGGGATCAAGAGTCCCGTCATGATGGCATCCATACCTTCCATGTGGGCAAAAACGCCAAGGTCAAGTATGTGGAAAAGCACTACGGACAGGGCGATGGAAACGGTCAGAATGTGATGAATCCCACCACCGTAGTAGAGGTGGAGGACGGCGGCTATATGGAGATGGAGACGGTGCAGATCAAGGGTGTGGACTCTACCAAGCGAGTTACCACCGCTAAGTTGGGCGCCGAAGCCACCCTCATCATCCATGAGAAGATCATGACCCATGGTGAGCAGCTCGCCGAGACCGATTTCACTGTTGATATGGATGGGGAAGGGTGCCATGCTAATCTGGTATCCCGATCGGTTGCCAAAGGCAATTCCCGCCAGGTCTTCCGCTCTAATATTCGGGGCAACAACCGCTGCACCGGTCATTCCGAATGTGACGCTATTATTATGGACAATGCGGTAGTGGCGGCGATCCCGGAGATCACCGCCAGCCATCTGGACGCCAGTCTGATCCATGAGGCCGCTATCGGTAAGATCGCCGGGGAGCAGCTCATCAAGCTGATGACCCTGGGGCTCACCGAGCAGGAAGCGGAGGAGCAGATCGTCAACGGATTTTTGAAATGATCGAAACGACCCTTTGTTATCTGGAAAAGGACAGCTGCTACCTGATGCTCCACCGTATCAAAAAGGAGCGGGACGTCAATCGGGATAAGTGGATCGGCGTGGGCGGTAAGCTGGAGCCGGGAGAGACTCCGGAGCAGTGCGCCCGCCGGGAGATCCTTGAGGAGACCGGGCTGAAGGCGAATACCTTGGAATACCGGGGAATTGTGGACTTTCGCTGCACCGGCTGGCCGGAGGAACGGATGCACCTTTATTGGACAGACTCTTTTTTCGGTATTCTCAAGGACTGCGATGAGGGGACCTTGGAATGGGTTCCCAAGGATAGGATGAACGAGCTGCCTCAATGGGAGGGGGATAAGATCTTTCTTCGTCTTTTAGAAGAAAATGCGCCCTTCTTTCATCTGGATCTGACCTATGAGGGAGATCGGCTGATTTCCGCTATTTTGGACGGAAAGAAAATTTAAAAGCGAGGTACGTTGCACCTCGCTTTTTTACTGTTTTAAAATCTCTTGGATGAACGCTGCCACGCTTGGCACACTGCGTCCCACCTTTTTAATGGTTTCTGCGTCGCCGGTCTCGATGGCGGCGCCATGGTAGGGGAGCAGCATGGGAAGGTCGTTGATGTTATCGCCAATGGTATAGCAATTTTCAAGGTCTACATGAAAACGCTTTGCAGCCTCCGCTACGCCGGTGGCTTTATCCACACCGCGGATGGTGCAGTCCACATAACCACCGTTGGGATGGGCGGTGACATCGCAGAAGGTTTTTTCGACCCAATCGGCAAAAGCGGCAGCGACCTCAACTCTGCCATTGAAGTTGGTGCCGAACTGGCTCAACTCTTTGACGGCTTCTGCCTGCTCACGGGTAATATTGGTGCGCTCCGGTTGCAGGGAAGACCAGATTCGCAGTTCTCCATCCTTTCCGTGGAGATGGAAGCTGACACAGTCCAGTTGATGCACACGCTCCAGCAATCGGTGCAGATGCTCGGAGGGGAAGGGATGCCGGAAGAGGAATTTTCCGTCCATATCCATGGCAGAGCTGCCGTTGCCGGTGATGAGCAGATGGGGACAAAGATCCCATTTTTTCATTTCATTCACTGCTGCCTGGGGAGCTCTCCCGCTGCAAAGGCAGAAAATATGACCCTGCCGCTGCCATTCGACGATGGCGTCGTGATCCTCCTCGGAGAGTTGTTTATGACGGAGGAGTGTGCCGTCGTAGTCGCTTGCTAATAAATATTTCATGGATGTTCTCCTAAAAAAGGGATGATGCGCCACATCATCCCTTTGTTTTATATATCGTTGCGAGTCAGATCTTCCAGGCTCTCCCGCCGTACAACGACGCGGCTCTCGCCGCCCCTCAGCATCACCACCGGCAGGCGGGGGATGCGGTTATAGTTGGACGCCATGGAGTAGTTATAGGCACCGGTGGTCAAGACTGCCAGGATATCGCCCCGGGCAATGGATGCGGGCAGTGCCACATTCTCCTGGATGATATCTCCGCTTTCGCAGCAGCGTCCGACGACTGAGCAGATAAAGTCTGTTTTCTCGTTCAGTTTCTCGGCTGCCAGGACGGTGTAGTCCGCGCCGTAGAGGGCGAAGCGAGGGTTATCGCTCATGCCGCCGTCCACCGAAACATAATTTTTATAGCCGGGGATCTTTTTAATGGTACCCACCGAGTAGAGGGTCATCCCCGCATCTGCGACGATACTGCGTCCCGGCTCCAGCCGCATGGCAGGGAGGGGGAGCTCTCGCTTGGCGCACTCCGCCTTGACTGCCGCCGCCACCTCATGGATGTTGGCGGCGATATCGAGGGTGGGGTCGCTTTCTAAATAGCGGACGCCATAGCCGCCGCCCAGATCCAGTTGGCGGGCCATATAACCGTATTTATCTTTGATGCCGGCGATAAAGTCCAGCATGATCTCTGCAGACCGCAGGAAGGTATCGGAATCAAAGACCTGGGAGCCCACATGGCAATGGAAACCTGCCAAATCGATATGGGGCAGTTCTAATGCCAGTCTGGTGATGGCTTCCGCCTGCCCGGTCTCGATGGCGGAACCGAATTTGGAATCTACCTTGCCGGTATTGATGGCTTCATAGGTATGGGTATCAATGCCGGGGGTCAGCCGCAGCAGCAACTGCTGGCGGACGCCCTTTTCGCCGGCGATCCGGTTGATGGCGTGAACCTCTTCTTCATTATCGGCAACAAAATAGCCGATGCCGTTTTGAATAGCGAAGGCGATGTCCTTGTCGGTTTTATTATTACTGTGGAAATAGGCATTTTCCATGGGAAAACCTGCCTGGACGGCGGTGAAGATCTCCCCGCAGGATACCACATCGATTCCTAAGCCCTCATCGCTTACAATGCGGTAGATCTCCTTGAAGGATGCTGCCTTGCTGGCGTAGAGGGGAAGGGCGTTTTCGCCGAAGGCTTCTTTCATGGCGCTATAGTAGGTCCTGCAGTTTTCGCGGATGCGGTCCTCGTCCATCAGGTAGACAGGTGAGCCGTATTGCCGCAGCAGAGCAGCGGCATCTTGCCCGGCAAAGAGCAAATGCCCATTTTCATTGGAAAGATTCTTGCAGATCATGATTTGTTTCCTTTTAATTTCCGGGTGCAAATTCTTTATAGAGGGCACGCAATGCGCTCAGCAGATCTTGCTCTGCAATGCCCACAATGATATTCAGCTCGCTGGAGCCTTGGTCGATCATGCGGATATTGATGTTCTCCCGGGCAAGCGCCCCAAAGACGCGGGCTGCCACGCCGGGGGAACTGACCATATTGCGTCCGACTACTGCCAGCATCGCCAGGTGATCATAGACCCGGATGGTATCGGGGCAGACGGAGCGTTTGAGGTCTGCTATTACGGTATCTAACTTGCCCTCCAAAGCGGCGTTGCTGACCACCACCGTTACGGTGTCAATACCGGAGGGCAGGTGCTCAAAGCTGATGCCTCGCCGCTCTAAGGTCTCCAGTACCCGGCGCCCGTAGCCCAGCTCGGAGTTCATCATGTCCTTTTCGATGAAGATGGCAGTGAAGCCAGACTTGCCGGCGATGCCGGTTACCAGACGGTTTTCAGTCTTTTCATCGGTATGGGGGACGATCATGGTGCCGGGATCCTCCGGCAGATTGGTGTTGCGAATGTTGATGGGAATACCGCTCCGGCGGACGGGGAATACCGCGTCCTCATGGAGTACAGTAGCGCCCATATAGGAAAGCTCTCTGAGCTCCCGGTAGGTGATGATATCAATGGGGGCGGGGTTTTCGATGATCCGGGGGTCTGCCATCAGCATACCAGAAACATCGGTCCAGTTTTCATAAAGATCGGCATCCACCGCTTCAGCAACAATAGAACCGCTGATATCGGAGCCGCCCCGGGAGAAGGTCTTGATCTCGCCGCCGGGCAGCACGCCGTAGAACCCAGGGATGACCGCCCGGGGCATCATCGCCAGCCGGTTTTCGATCACTGTGTTGGTCTTTTTACTGTCTAATTTTCCGTCAGCGGTAAAGAAGATACACTCCTCTGCATCCAGGAATGGAATTCCGAGAAAATCCGCCAGGATCATGGAATTAAAGTATTCGCCTCGGCTGGCAACATAGTCCACGCTGACGCCGCCCGCGATGGCTTTTTTCACTGTCTCCAGTTCCTCCTCGATGGAAAGGGTGAGCCCCAGGTCGTTGATGATGCCATGGAACCGGTCCGCGATCCGCTGGAAGGTATCTTCAAAGGGGTTACGATCCTTGTTCAGCGCGTGGCAGCGCAGCAGGAGGTCTGTTACCTTCTCGTCCTCATAAAATCTTTTACCCGGCGCCGATGCGACCACATACCGCCGCTCCGGCTCCGCCTCTACGATGGCCTTAACCTTGCGGAACTGCTCCGCGTCTGCCAGGGAACTGCCACCGAACTTCAGTACTTTTATCATATTCTTTGAAAGTGCTCCTTAAAATTTGATCATGTCCTGCATATTATAGAGTCCGGCGGGCTTGCCGCAAAGGAACTCCGCCGCCGCCATGGCGCCTTCCGCAAAGAGGGCGCGACTATGGGCTTCATGCTTGAGGGTGATGGTCTCCGCATTGGTGGAGATTTCCACTTCATGGATGCCGACGATATTGCCCCGGCGGATGGCATGGATGCCGATCTCCTCCCGGGTCCGCTTACCGTGCCCTCTGCGCCCGACCAGCGTGTTCGCCGCCTTGCGCACCTCTTGGATGGCGTTGGCGATGAGGATAGCGGTGCCGCTGGGGGCATCTAATTTGCGGTTATGGTGCGTTTCTACGATCTCAATATCCGCATCGGGATAGACCGCGGCGGTCTTT
The DNA here is from genome assembly GCA_045660845.1 of Eubacteriales bacterium. Classification (GTDB taxonomy): domain Bacteria; phylum Bacillota; class Clostridia; order Oscillospirales; family QAKW01; genus QAKW01. The sequence goes on along the minus strand of JAZREO010000003.1, from coordinate 25,361 downwards.
TTCGCCAGTTCCGCCAGGAGCGCCACGCCCATGGACATATTATAAGAAAAGAATACCGGGATCTCCTTGGCGGCCTCCCGGATCAGGGAAAGTTCCTTATCGGTATGCCCGGTGGTCGCCAGCACCACCGGCAGCTTCGCTTTGCAGGCGGCAGTCAGCAACGCCCTGGTGGCGGAGTGGTGGGAAAAATCGACGATGCAGTCCGCGCCGGCGGGGACCTGCTCTAATTTTTCAAAGCAGGGAAAGCCGCTGTCGTTCCCGCCGAGATCTACGCCGGCGTGCAGCTCGGCGCCCCGGAAATGGCTTTCGGTCAGCTTGGCGACCTCCTGACCCATATAGCCTTTAAAACCGTAAATGATTATTTTCATACGTTCAGACCCTCTGCTCGCATCAGTTCCAGCATCTTGGCTTCATTGGCGGGCTCCATGGGGGTGAGGGGCAGGCGGAGATAATTCTCGCCGAAGCCCAGAGCAGCAACAGCCGCTTTTGCCGGAATGGGGTTGACCTCGCAAAAGAGGGCATGGATCATGGGCAGGAAGCGCAACTGCAGTTCCCGGCTGCCCTCGATATCCCCGGCGAAGAACTTATCGCAGATGGCGACGGTCTCCTTGGGGAACACATTAGAAAGAACGGAAATAACGCCGATACCGCCCAGCGACATAACGGGGACGATCTGATCGTCGTTGCCGGAATAGATGTCCAATTTACCCTTGACCATTGCGGCGGTGTCCGCAATCTGGGAGATATCCCCGCTGGCAGCCTTCAACCCGACGATATTGGGGTGCTCCGCCAGCTTTGCGGCGGTGGCAGGCTGGATATTACAGCCGGTCCGGGAGGGGACATTATAAAGAATAATGGGCTTATCGATGGCATCGGCGACTGCGGTATAGGATGCGATCAGACCGCCCTGAGTAGCTTTATTATAATAGGGGGTGACCATCAAGAGACCGTCCACGCCGGCGGCGCAGGCGAACTTGCTCAGCTCGATGGCATAGGAGGTATCGTTGGAGCCGGTACCGGCAATGACGGGAACTCGGCTGTCTACAGTCCGGACAGTGAAGTCCAGGAGCTCTCGGTGCTCTCTATCGCTTAAAGTAGAGCCCTCGCCGGTGGTGCCGGCGGCAATGATGGCGTTAACGCCGTTTTCGATCTGCCAGTTGAGCAGACGACCATAGCTTTCGTAGTCCACGCCCATTTTGTTCATGGGGGTGACGATGGCAGTACCTACACCCTTAAAGATCGGATTTGTCATTTTTTTACTTCCTCCTGTATTTCCTCCGGTAAAACCAAAAAAAGATAGTTGCAATAATACGGCAACTATCCCTGACAAAGCAAAGCCTTTGGCAGGGACTCCCCGCCAAAAATATAAGCCAGATAGCGCTCCGCATTTCTGCGACAGCAACAGAAATCTTATTTCCTGCTGCCAGACCAGTCCTTTGCCGCGAACCGTCTTCGGCACCCACCCCTTTCCTCCGGCAGCGCCTTGGCAGGGGCAAAATAAGCCGGGGTACTGATGATGCAGTGCACCTCTATCGATACCAATACATTAACATATAATAATAAAAATGTCAATAGAAAAAGTGGTTTTCGTGTACCCTGCTAATAAAACAAAAAACCGCTGCGAAAAATTAGGCGAAATGTATAGGCTTTTATCCTTTCGGTAGGATCCTTTTCACTTCCAGCCGCCCGTCGGAGACGGTAAAGCGGACATCCAGTCCGGCATATTCCATACCGTAAACGCGGTTCGGATCTTTGGAATAGCCGGGGCGGGGATCCTGGGCGAGGAGCGCTAAGAGAACCTGCCGTTTTTCGGCAGGAACGGTCTCTAAAAGCGCCGCCGGGCAATCCACCTCCACCGTCCCCTCGCCGGGACCAAAGGCAAAGCCGCCGGTAGCATCCGGGTGGGCGTCTGTATAGGGGAGATAGGGCTTAATGTCAAAGATGGGGGTGCCGTCCAGCAGGTCAGCACCGGATACGGTCACCACCGGACCATCGGGGGTACTGAGCGCGATCTCCTCTATTTTAACAGAGGAAAGACCCAGGGCATTGGGGCGGTAGGGGGAGCGGGTAGCAAAGACTCCCATGCGGGTGTTGCCCCCCAATCTGGGCGGGCGAACGGTGGGGGACCAGCCCTCTTGCTGCGCTTCGGAAAATTCCCAGATCAGCCAAAGATGAGAATAGCCATCCAATCCCCTTAGAGCATCGGCGTTGCGGTATTCGGGGGTAAAGACGATTTTTGCCCGCACCTCCTCTACTAATCCGCTTTGCCGGGGGATACCGAACTTGGCGGTAAAATCGCAGCGGAGATGGGCTATGACCTTGAGATCCATAAAAAACACCAACCATTTTGAATTTGCTTTTATTTTAACAGAAATTCCTATTTATTGCAAACATTAAAAATACTTAAGATGACTTTTCTTTGGTTTCCGGATAGAATAAAGAGGCAGAAAGGAGTAATTTATGACGCGGACAAAACTCAAAGACCGGCGTTTGCCGGATTATACAAGAGGGGAAGAGATCTTCAATATGGTCTCCCATATCGTGGGAGGTGGGTTCGGCGTTATCGCCTGCGCCACCTGCGTGGTCAAGGCGTTCTTATACGGCAATGCCTATGATATCGTCGGTGCCTTTGTATATGGTTTATCGATGATCGTTCTATATACCATGTCCAGCCTGTATCATGGGTTGAAGTCGGAAATGGCGAAAAAGGTGTTTCAGATCATCGACCATTGCACTATTTTCATCCTGATTGCCGGCACCTATACCCCGGTTGCCCTCTCCGCTATCCGGCCTGCCATCCCTTGGATGGGCTGGGCAGTGTTTGGGTTTGTGTGGGGCGTATCGGCGCTGGGCATCGTGCTGAATTCTATCGATCTGAAAAAGTACAATAAATTATCCATGTTCTTTTACCTGCTGCTGGGCTGGTGCATCATTCTGACCGGCAAAAACTGCATGGCAACGGTGGGAAACCAAGGGATGCTCTGGATGCTGCTGGGCGGCATTTCCTATACCGTCGGTGCTGTTTTCTATGGTGTGGGCGGTCACGGTAAGCATCCGCTGCGTTATATGCACTCGGTGTTCCATCTCTTTGTTGTGGCAGGAAGTATTTTGCAGTATATCAGCATTATTTTTTATATTATTTAGTATTGACAAATTCTGCCGGAATGCTATACTTTGGTTGATTGCGTATAGTGCAGGAGAATTTTGGGAGTGCACGAAAAAAGTGAAGGTCAAGCCCTCTCCTTTTTTCGTGCATTTTTTGTTATTCCAAAAATGAGGAGCAGAAAAGATGGATATCAGACAAAAATCGCTGGAAAAGCATTACGAGTGGAACGGCAAGATCGAGGTCGTTACCCGATGCCCTATCGAGAGCCGCGAGGATCTTTCTCTGGCTTATACTCCCGGCGTAGCGGAGGCTTGCTTGGAGATCCAGAAGGACCATAATAAGAGTTATGAGCTCACCCGTCGCAGCAACATGGTCGCTGTCATCACCGACGGCACAGCCGTCTTAGGGTTGGGCGATATCGGTCCTGAGGCGGGAATGCCGGTCATGGAGGGGAAATGCGCCCTCTTTAAGGCGTTTGCCGATGTGGATGCCTTTCCTCTCTGCATCCGCAGCAAGGATGTGGACGAGCTGGTCCGCACCATCTATCTGATCTCCGGCTCCTTTGGCGGCATCAACTTAGAGGATATCGGCGCACCCCGCTGCTTTGAGGTGGAGCGTAAGCTGAAGGAACTTTGCGATATCCCTGTATTCCACGATGATCAGCATGGGACTGCCATCGTTGTGGCGGCGGCGCTCATCAATGCCTTGAAGGTGGTCAAGAAGAAGATCGGTGATGTCAAGGTGGTCATCAACGGTGCCGGTTCTGCCGGGATCGCCATCGGCAAGCATCTTCTGAATATGGGTGTTAAGCACCTGACCATGGTGGACCGCTTCGGTATTATCTGCAAGGGAATGGAGCTGAGCGACGCCCATGGGGAGATGGCTGAACTGACCAATCTGGAACGCAAGATGGGCAACCTGGCAGATGCCATGCAGGGTGCTGATGTTTTTATCGGCGTTTCTGCCCCCAATATCGTCACCGAGGAGATGGTCGCGTCCATGGCGCAGGATTCCATCCTGTTCCCCATGGCAAACCCTACCCCCGAGATCATGCCCGATCAGGCGAAGGCTGCCGGTGCTCGCATCGTCGGCACCGGGCGCTCCGACTTTCCCAACCAGATCAATAATGTACTGGCATTCCCCGGCATCTTCCGTGGTGCGCTGGACTGCCGCGCCTCCTGCATCAATGAGGAGATGAAGGTCGCCACATCTTATGCGCTGGCGAACCTGATCCCGGAGGAAGAATTGAGTGAGGAAAATATTATCATCGGCGCTTTGGATAAGAGAGTTGCTCCTGCTGTGGCGGAAGCAGTTATCGAAGCGGCACACAAGACCGGCGTAGCAAGAATTTAAGAACGTAGTCATTTTAAGGCACCATGGAAAGATGGTGCCTTTTCATATATTCCTTGAAAAAACGGCATCTTGATGCTATACTATTTTTAAAGAAACCAAAAAGGAAACAAAAAGATGAATATAAACACCTTTTTAAAAGGCAAGGGCGGGCGGGTCCTTTATTGGGCGGCTCTGGGACTTTTGGCGGCAGTCTTTCTCTTTGCCGCCTTTATGATCTTCCGCCATTTTTATGATGCCAGAAGGAGTGCCGGGCAGTTTGAGCAACTGGCGGAGCTGATGGAGCAGACCCAGCCGGAGACTCCTCAGGCGGCGGAGCCTACCCCTGCAGAGAAGTATGCCTCGGTAATGGCGCAGAATGAAGATTTCGTCGGCTGGATCAAAATTCCCGATACTCGTATCGATTACCCGGTGGTCCAGTCCCCCAATAGCCCCAATTATTATCTCCGCCGGGGCTTCGATAAGAAATATAGTTACTACGGCGTCCCCTATGCTGCCGAACACTGCGAGATCCAAACCTCCGATAATGTGGTTATCTACGGTCACAATATGAACAATGGTAGTATGTTTTCCGATCTGGAAAAGTACCGCTCCAAATCTTTTTACGAAGGGCATCGCTACATCACCTTCGATACCTTAGAGGACTTCGGCACCTATGAGATCATCGCCGTATTCCGGACGGCGGCAGGGTCGAAAGATGAGTTTAAGTATTTTATCTTTGATGATGGGGATGCAGAGGAGTTTAATGCCTATGTGTCGGAGTGTAAAGCGAGATCCCTTTACAGCATTGAAACCTCTGCGCAAGACGGGGATCGGCTGATTACCCTCTCTACTTGTGAGTACACCCGCGAGAATGGCAGACTGGTCGTGGTTGCTAAGAAAATTGCATAAATTTAAAAGAAACACGCCCCGCAGGGGGCGTTTTTTCTTGCCCGGAACCAAAATCACCACCCTGTAATAGGATATACCATGAGAAAGACCGGAAAGGCGGTTGCTGTAATGAAACAATACTTCAGCCTGCCGGACCTGCGACCCGGAGAGCGCGGGCGTGTGCGCGCGCTCATGAATGAGGGCAGTATCCGCAGGCGTCTTTTAGATATAGGACTGATCGAAAATACAGTGGTGGAGTGCCTGGGGTATAGCCCTGCGGGGGATCCCGGTGCCTACCTGATCCGGGGGGCGGTCATTGCCATCCGGGCGAAGGATGCCCAAAGGATTCTGGTAGAAAGGATAGGGTAGGATCGAATGGAACAAAAGGGGTGTAATTTTACACCGAAAGAACCGGTGATCGCCATTGCCGGTAATCCGAATGTTGGAAAAAGTACGGTGTTCAATGCTTTGACGGGGATGAACCAGCATACTGGAAATTGGCCGGGCAAGACGGTGACCAACGCCCGGGGGAGTTGCGTCACCGCTGCCCACCGGTATCTGCTGGTGGATATCCCCGGTACTTATTCGCTGATGGCGCACTCTGCTGAGGAGGAGGTCGCCCGCAATTTTCTCTGCTTCGGCAGTCCAGACGCAGCGGTGGTGGTCTGCGATGCCACCTGCCTGGAACGTAATTTGAATTTGGTGCTGCAGACGCTGGAGATCACCCAAAAGGTGCTGGTCTGCGTCAACTTGATGGATGAAGCGGGGCGCAAGAAGATCTGCATTGATCTGAAGACCCTTTCGGAGCGGTTGGGCGTGCCGGTGGTGGGGACGGTAGCCCAGAAAAAGAAAAGTCTTGCCGCCCTGACGGACGCCTTGGATGCGCTGGTGGACGGACCCTCGCCTGCAGCCCCCTACCGGGTGCGGTATGATGATATAGTGGAGCAGGCGATCACCATGGTAGAGCCTGCACTCCGCCGGTGGTCGGAAAAGCTGGATTCCCGCTGGCTGAGTCTGCAGCTACTGGACCCGGAGTCTGCCCTGCTGGAGGAGACGGCGCGGTTTTTGGGAGAGGATGTCAGCACCGATCCGATGGTGCAAGCCGACCTGGAAAAAGCCCGGGCGTTTTTGCGGGAGCAGGAGATTGATAGCGCTGCGTTAAAAGATCGGATCGTGGGTGCTATTGTTTCTGCGGCGGAGGAGATCAGCGGAGAGACGGTCACCTGCGGCAAGGATTGCTATAACGGCTTTGACCGTAAAATGGACCGGGTGCTGACCCACCGGGTCGCCGCCTATCCCATTATGCTGGCGATGCTGGCGGCGGTGTTTTGGCTGACGATTGTGGGTGCCAATTACCCCTCTCAGTTACTAAGCGACGCCCTCTTTTGGGTGCAGGATCGGCTGACCGACCTCTTTCAGTACTGCAATGCTCCCGACTGGCTTCACGGAGTGCTGGTGCTGGGGGTCTATCGGGTGCTGGCTTGGGTGGTCTCGGTCATGCTGCCCCCTATGGCGATCTTTTTTCCGCTTTTTACTTTATTGGAGGATGCGGGTTATTTGCCCCGCATCGCCTATAACTTGGATAAACCCTTTCATCGCTGCCATGCCTGCGGAAAGCAGGCGCTGACCATGTGTATGGGCTTTGGCTGCAATGCAGTAGGCATCACCGGCTGCCGGATCATCGATTCTCCCCGGGAACGGCTGGTCGCTATTCTGACCAATAATTTCGTTCCCTGCAACGGGCGGTTTCCTACTCTCATCGCGCTGATCACCATGTTCTTTGTGGGGGTGCAGGGCGGTGCCTTGGATTCGGTGCTTTCGGCGGCGATCCTGACGGGGATGATCCTCTTAGGCATCGGCATGACCTTTGCTGTATCCCGGCTACTTTCTGCGACTATTCTGAAGGGGACGCCCTCCTCCTTTACCCTGGAACTGCCGCCCTACCGCAAGCCCCAGATCGGCAAGGTCATCGTCCGGTCCGTCCTTGACCGCACCCTATTTGTGTTGGGGCGGGCGGTGGCGGTGGCGGCACCGGCGGGGCTGATCCTCTGGTTGATGGCGAATGTGACGGTAGGGGAGTTAAGCCTTTTGGCGCATTGCGCCGCCTTTCTCGACCCCTTTGCCCGCCTGCTGGGGATGGACGGCATCATCCTTATTGCCTTCATTTTAGGCTTTCCTGCCAATGAGATCGTTCTTCCCATTATCATGATGGGGTATCTGGCGCAGGGTTCATTGATGGAGCTGGGCACCTTTGAGGAGATGCGGATGCTTTTAGTCGCCAATGGCTGGACCTGGCAGACGGCGGTGAGCACCCTGCTTTTTTCGCTGATGCATTGGCCTTGCTCTACCGCCCTCTGGACGGTGAAAAAGGAGACCGGGAGCTGGGGCTGGACTGTCGCCGCGGCGGGGATTCCCACCCTGGCGGGAATGCTGTTTTGCTTTATTTTTACTACAATTACGAATTTATTTTAAGGAGCATCCTATGAATCGAACAGAATTTGATACGGTTGGCTTCGGACGGTTGCTGACCCGCCGCCCCGACGCCATTGCCCGCCTGCGGGGCGGACCGGAATATCCCGCCATTGAGGGCTGGGTCCGCTTTTGGGATACTCCCTTTGGCTGCCTGGTGGCTGCCGAGGTGGAGGGACTGCCCCATCATGAGGGGAGCTGCGAAAACCACTTTTTTGGCCTTCATATCCACCAGGGCGGGCGGTGCGCCGGCGGTACCCGGGAGGAGCCTTTTGCTGATACCGGTGCACACTATAATCCAGACCAATGCTGGCATCCACAGCACGCCGGCGATCTGCCGCCTTTGATGGAGGAGAACGGCATGGCGTTTATGGCGGTGCTGGCGGGACAACTGACTGTTCGGGAGGTGCTGGGCCTTTCGGTGGTGCTGCATACCGATCCCGACGATTTCCATACCCAGCCTGCCGGGGACTCCGGGCGAAAGATGGCGTGCGGCATTATCCTGCCCGTCCGCTGAGGTTTATAAATTACAATAGAACCAAACGCCGCAAACCTGCGGCGTTTTTCTTTTTAAAACGGTTGCAATTTGATGTTTATAGTGTTATAATATCGTTTATAGCTTTAAGCTAAAAATTTATCGTGTGTGGTGAAAAAAGAAATGCAAGTTAAAATCAATGGTCAGATGATCGAAACAGAAGCCGGCGCATCGATTTTTGATGCGGCCTTCGCTCTGGATCCTGCGGTTGCCCGCGAAGCGCTTTGCGCGCAGGTGGGCGGAGAGGTCCGGGAATTGACTTATGTTCCTTCGGAAGGGGATGAGGTGACTACCCTGACTTTCGAGGATGAGCGGGCAAGAAAGGTCTTCTGGCACACCACATCTCATGTGTTGGCTCAGGCTGTCAAGCGGCTGTTCCCCGATGCGAAAATTGCCATCGGTCCGGCGATTGATGCGGGCTTCTACTATGATTTCGAGGTAGAAAAGCCCTTTACCGCCGAGGATCTCACGAAGATCACGGCGGAGATGAAAAAGATCGTCAAGGAGCGCCTGCGCCTCACGCGGTTCGAGCTTTCCGCCGAGGAAGCCCGCGAACTGATGAAGAACGAGCCTTATAAATTAGAACTGATTGAGGAGCACGCCGGCAAGGGGGAGAAGATCTCCTTCTACCGCCAGGGCGAATTTACCGACCTTTGCGCCGGTCCCCATCTTTTTGATGTTTCCAAGATCAAAGCCATCGCGCTCTTAAGCTCCACCGGAGCCTACTGGCGCGGCGATTCCAATAAGACCATGCTCCAGAGAATCTACGGCATCTCCTTTATGAAGGCTGTCGATCTGGATGCCCATCTGGCGCAGCTGGAGGAAGCCCGTAAGCGGGATCATAACAAGCTGGGGCGTGAGCTGGAGTATTTTACAACGTCTGAGCTGATCGGTCAGGGTCTGCCCATCCTGCTGCCCAAGGGTGCTAAGGTCATCCAGCAGCTGCAGCGCTGGGTGGAGGACGAGGAGGAAAAGCGCGGTTATGTCATGACCCAGACCCCGCTGATGGCAAAGAGAGAACTTTATAAGGTCTCCGGTCACTGGGATCATTACCGCGACGGAATGTTCATTCTCGGCGATCCCGACGATGAGGAGAAGGAGTGCTTTGCCCTTCGCCCCATGACCTGCCCCTTCCAGTATCAGGCTTATCTTAATAGAATGCGGTCCTACCGCGATCTGCCCATGCGGATGGGCGAGACTTCCACCCTCTTCCGGAATGAGGATAGCGGCGAGATGCACGGCTTGATCCGTGTCCGTCAGTTCACCATCTCCGAGGGGCACCTGGTGCTCCGTCCCGATCAGTTGGAGGAGGAGTTCAAGGGCTGCTTAGATCTGGCAAACCATATGCTGGATACGCTGGGATTGAAGGAGGACTGTTCCTATCGGTTCTCCCAGTGGGATCCTGCCAACCCCGGCAATAAGTACGAGGGTACTCCCGAGCAGTGGGAAATGGCGCAGAGCACCATGGAAAAGATCCTCAATAATCTGAATGTCAATTATACCGTAGGGATCGATGAGGCTGCCTTCTACGGTCCCAAGCTGGATATCCAGATCAAGAATGTATTTGGTAAAGAGGATACCCTCATTACCATTCAGATCGATATGCTGCTGGCTGAAAAGTTTGGCATGGAGTATGTGGATGCGGACGGGCAGAAAAAGACCCCCTATATCATTCACCGCACCTCCATTGGCTGCTATCAGCGGACCCTGGCGCTCTTGATCGAGAAGTATGCCGGCGCCTTGCCGACCTGGATGGCTCCCGTTCAGGCGAAGGTATTACCTATCAGCGAGCGTACCATGGAGAAGTCTGCCGAGATCTATCAGCAGCTCCGTAATGCGGGCTTGCGGGTGGAACTGGACGAGCGTAATGAAAAGATCGGCTATAAGATCCGCGAAGCCCAGTTGCAGAAGATCCCCTATATGGTCATCATCGGCGAGAAGGAAGCCGAGGCGGGCACCGTTTCCGTCCGCAGCCGTCATGACGGCGACCTGGGTACCATGCCGGTAGAGGATTTCATTGCTCTCATCAAGGAAGTTATTGATACCAAGGCGAAAAAGTAAATATTAAAATAAAAGACCCGGTGTAATTTTGCACCGGGTCTTTTGTATTATGTTTTGAAAAATCGCTGTAGATCATAGCGCCGGATCGTCCGCATAAAGGGAACGCCGATGGCAAAGCAGATGATAAACTCGCTGATGGTCACCTCTGCTATCATGGTCAGCCAGGCGCCCCATTCGAAATACCCGACGATCATAAAGACCAGCATGGTGCCGATGATCAGCCCATTGAAAAGGATAGGCCAGATCGGTGCTACCAGAAGATGCTTACTGCGGTAGGTAAAATATGCGGCGATCAGCGTCGCCAGCGTGCCGAACACTGCGTCCCAAATAGTGGAAAAGAGCAGGTTGGAAAGCAGGCAGCCGACGGTAACGCCGGGTATCGCCCAGGGTGTGAAGAAGGGCAGCAGGGTCAGCACCTCGGCGATCCGGAACTGGATGGGACCGAAGGCGATCTGTCCAAAGGGCAGGGTCAGCACCACATAGAGCGCAGCGATGAGACCGGTCAATACCAGTCCCTTGATGGGGATTTGCTTTTTCATTTTATTTTCTCCTTAGTATGTATTTATAGTCCGGTAGGATTTCTCGACAGACTAAAACGGTTGAAATTGGCACCTTTTTTGCCGCTCGCGCCTTGAAGTATCGGGATACGTCTGCGTTGCGATCGGCAAAAAATGCACTCAATTTGAACCATTTATTTTGCGAAAATAAATTGGTGTGAAAACTCAAGAAAGCTTTTCGATACCTTTCTGAATCCGGGCAAGGGTATCCTCTTTGCCCAAGAGGTACGCCAGCTCCACGCCGCCGCCGGGGGTAAACTGTTTACCGGAAAGGGCGGTCCGCAGGGGCCAGAGGATCAAGCCGTTCTTGACCTCTAATTTAGCGATCAGGTCGAAGAGGGCAGTATGGATATTCTCCTGGGTCCAGTCGGTAACCGCTTCCAGCACCGGCAGGATGGCCTTGAGGGACTCCAGAGAATTCTCCGGGTTGGTCTTCATCTTCTTATGGGTGTAAAGGGCGATGTCGTAGTCCGGCAGCGCATCCATAAAGTCGATCATTTCGGGGATCTCATTGAGGATCTGGGTCCGACCCTGCAAGAGGGCGGCGAGGGCGGCGAAGTCAATGTCCTCCCGCTTAACGGATTCCTGAATAAAGGGCATCGCCATGGCGAGGAACTCCTCGGCGGGCATTGCTTTGATATATTCGCCGTTGAGCCATGCCAGTTTTTCATTATCAAAGATTGCGGGGGACTTGGAGATTCCGGCGATATCAAATTCCCGGATCAGCTCGTCCAGGGTGAACTTCTCCTGCTCGCTCTTGGGCGCCCAGCCTAAGAGGGCGATATAGTTGAGCACCGCGTCCTTGAGATAGCCCTTTTTAATGAGATCCTCATAGGAAGCGTCACCATTTCTCTTGGAAAGCTTATTTTGCGCATCCTTCATGACCGGGGCACAGTGGATGTACTTGGGGATCTCCCAGCCGAAAGCTTCATAAAGCAGATTGTATTTCGGGGTGGAGGAGAGGTACTCCTTACCGCGGACAACATGGGTGATGTTCATCAAATGATCGTCCACCACATTGGCAAAGTTATAGGTAGGCAGACCGTCGGTCTTGACCAGGATCTGATCGTCCAGCTCGCTGTTGTCCACCGTGATCTCGCCGTAAACTTCATCCACAAAGGTTGTCGTCCCCTCGGTGGGGATCTTCTGACGGATGACAAAGGGGACTCCCGCTGCCAGCTTTTCCTCGATCTCCTCTTTGGAGAGGCTGCGGCAATGTCCGTCGTACTTATGGGGCACCTTGGAGATGGAATGGATCAGCTTCAGCTCGTCCAGCCGTTCCTTATCGCAGAAGCAATAATAGGCGGCGCCTTTTTCCACCAGCTGCTTGGCGTATTCCATATAAAGACCCCGGCGCTCGCTCTGGATATAGGGTCCGAAATCGCCGCCCACATCGGGACCTTCGTCCCAGTTCATGCCGGTCTCTTTCATGGTGCGGTAGATGAGATCAACAGCACCCTCCACATATCGCTCCTGGTCGGTATCCTCGATCCGCAGGATGAATTTACCGTCGTTCTGCCGGGCGATGAGATAGGTATAAAGTGCGGTCCGCAGATTGCCGACGTGCATATAGCCCGTCGGAGACGGAGCAAATCTTGTTCTAACAGTCATGGTATCATTCTCCTTTATTTTTACGCTTAATATAATAATCTTTATTTTAATAGTTGTCAAGTTGATTTATTTGTGGTATCATATTCGAAAATGGAAAAAAGAGGTTCTATATATGCAAAAGACGATTTTCAGTGGAATTCAGCCCAGCGGCATCATCACCCTGGGTAACTATATCGGTGCGGTCCGTAATTGGAGCAAGGTCAGCGATCAGGGGAAGGGCATCTTCTCGGTGGTGGATCTCCATGCCATCACTGTCCGTCAGGACCCCAAAGAGCTGCATGAGCGGATCCTCTCGACCCTTGCCATGATCATCGCCAGCGGTGTGGATCCGGAGAAGAATCTGATCTTCATCCAGAGCCATGTGCCGGAGCATTGCGAGCTTTCCTGGATCCTCAATTGCTATACCATGTTCGGCGAGCTTTCTCGGATGACCCAGTTTAAGGATAAATCCAAGCGGTATGCCGATAATATCAACGCGGGTCTTTTTGACTATCCGGTACTGATGGCGGCGGATATCCTGCTCTACGATACCGACCTGGTGCCGGTGGGCGTGGATCAGAAGCAGCATCTGGAGCTGGCGCGGAATATTGCAAACCGGATGAACGGCATCTTCCCCGACCTGTTTACCGTCCCCGAGGGGTATATTCCCAGCCTGGGCGCCAAGGTTATGAGCCTGACCCAGCCGGATAAGAAGATGAGCAAATCCGACCCCAACCCCAAGAGCTATATCAGCATCATTGACGAGCCGGCCAAGATCCTCAAAAAGTGCAAGAGCGCAGTGACCGATTCCGAAAACCGCATCGCTTTTGAGGAGGGTCGCTACGGTATGAATAACCTTTTGACCATCTATAGTGCTATGACCGGCACATCTATTGAAGATGCCGTTAAGCAGTTTGAAGGTCAGGGCTACGGCACCTTCAAGACCGCTGTTGCCGAAGCCATCATCGCTGAGCTGACCCCGTTGCAGGAGGAGTACCGTCGGTTGATGGCGGATCCGGCATACCTGCGTGAGGTCTATACCCGCAGCGCTGCCGAGGCGAGAGAGATCGCCACCCGGACCTTGGCAAGAGTTCATGAACGGATCGGTTTTGTAAAAAGATAACGGAGTTTGGATATGACAAAATTTGATTACCTCATCATCGCCCTGGCATGGCTGGTGGCGGGGCTGACCAGCTTTCTTTGCACTCCTCTTGCTAAGCGGCTGGCGGAAAAGATCGGTGCTATCGACATCCCCAAGGACGCCCGGCGGATGCATAAAAAGCCCATCCCCCGGTTAGGCGGCTTTGCGATTTTTCTCGGCTTTTTTATCAGTACCATGGTCTTTACCTTCAACTTTATTGATTTGAAGGTCTATGGTATTCTGATCGGCGCCATGATCATTGTGGCGCTGGGTATGGCGGATGATGTCTTGGCGCTGAAAGCCAAATATAAATTTGTGGTGCAGCTGGTGGCGGTCATCGTTCCGGTGGCCTGCGGCGTGCGGATCGAATGGTTCCCCAACTTTTTTGGTGATACCGCCTATACCCCTCTGTCCATGGGCTGGTCGATTGCCATCAGTATCGTCTGGCTGCTGGCGATCCTCAACGCCGTCAATATCATTGACGGTCTGGACGGGCTTGCCTGCGGTGTTTCCACTATAATGACCATCAGCTGCGTGGCGATCTTGATCTTACTGGAATCCCCTCAGGTGGCGGTCATCGCAGCGGCACTTGCCGGTGCCTGCACAGGGTTTCTGCCCTATAATGTCAACCCGGCCAAGATCTTTATGGGGGATACCGGTGCGATGTTTATCGGCTATTCCCTGGCGTGCTTGTCCATTGTCGGACTCTTTAAGGCGTATGCCATTGTTGCGTTTTTTGTACCGGTGCTTTTGTATCTGCTGCCTATCTTTGATCTGCTGTTTGCAGCTGGGCGGCGGGTACTGACCGGTCATTCTCCTATGCAGGCGGATAAATCCCACCTGCACCATAAGCTGATCGCCGTCGGGTTCTCTCAAAAGCAGGCGGTTGCGATCCTCTACGGGATCGCTGCCATCCTCGGTTTTTGCGCTGTCCTCTTGGCGACCGACGATTTTTCCAAGCCCTTTATTATTATCGGCGCTGCCTTTGTCTTTATTATGATCGGCGCTTTCGTCCTCTATCGGCGGGAGAAAAAGGCAGAGCACACGGAGGAGGAAAAGCATGAGCAAAATTAAAGTCATGTCCTTTTTCGGCACTCGTCCGGAGGCGATTAAGATGGTTCCGGTGGTCAAGGCGCTGGAGCAATGCCCGGAGGTGGAGAGTATCGTCTGCCTTTCCGGTCAGCATCGGGAGATGCTGCGCCAGGTGCTGGACGCTTTTAATGTTAGGGCGGACTTCGACCTGGATATTATGAAGCCCCGCCAGACCGTCACGACCATCACTTCCGGTGTGTTGGAGGGGATGGAGATCCTGCTCAAGGAGCAAAAGCCGGACCTGATCCTGGTCCATGGGGATACCACTACCGCCTTTGCCGGTGCGCTGGCAGGCTTTTATGCGGGTATCGCGGTGGGTCATGTGGAGGCAGGTTTGCGTACCTATGATAAATATTCCCCCTATCCGGAGGAGATGAACCGCTGCCTGATTGGCAGACTGGCGGATCTCCATTTTTCACCCACCAAGGCAAATCGTGCCAACCTGGAGCGGGAAGCTATAGCCGGGGAGATCTATGTTACAGGCAATACCGTCATCGACGCGTTGAAAATGACGGTGCAGAGCGACTATACCTACCGGGATGCCGCCCTTAATAGGCTGGATCTTGGGTTCGGGCGGACGGTACTGGTTACCGCCCACCGTCGGGAAAACCTGGGTGAACCCTTGCGGCAGATCTGCCGCGCCATTCGCCGAATGGTGGAGGAAAACCCCGATGTTCAGGTGGTCTATCCCGTTCACCTCAATCCCGCTGTCCGGGAGGTGGCGGAGGAGATCCTGGGCGGCAACGACCGCATCCACCTGATCGAACCGCTGGATGTCTTTGATATGCATAACCTGATGGAGCGCTGCTATATGGTGATGACCGACAGTGGCGGTCTGCAGGAGGAAGCCCCTGCCTTGGGCAAGCCGGTACTGGTGCTGCGCACCGAGACCGAGCGCCCCGAGGCGGTGGAATACGGCACAGTCAAGATGGCAGGCGTGGAGGAGGAGCAGATCCTCTCCATGGCAAATACCCTGCTGCGGGAGCATGACGCCTACCGGGAGATGGCGCACGCAGTCAATCCTTACGGCGATGGCTCTGCCGCCCCCCGCATCGCCCAGGCGATCCTGCACCGTTTCGGGAAGGGCGAAAAGCCAAAGGAATTTGAAGTTTAATTTATTGATGGAGGAGATTAGTCATGAATATTGTTTGCTTGGATATGGAAGGCGTCTTGGTGCCGGAGATCTGGATTGCATTTGCGGAAGCCAGCGGGATCCCTGAATTGAAAAGGACCACCCGGGACGAGCCTGATTATAATAAACTGATGGACTACCGGCTGAATATCTTGAGAGAGCACGGACTGGGTCTTAAGGAGATCCAGGAAACCATCGCCAAGATCGACCCCATGCCCGGCGCCAAGGAGTTTTTAGACGCTCTGCGCAAGGAAACGCAAGTTATTATCCTCAGTGATACCTTTACTCAATTTGGCATGCCGCTGATGGAAAAGCTGGGGAACCCCACCCTTTTCTGCAATGAACTGATCGTGGGCGAGGACGGGATGATCACCGGTTATAAGATGCGGTGCGAAAAGTCCAAGTATACCACCGTTCGTGCGCTGCAGTCCTGCGGCTTTGAGACCATTGCCGCCGGCGACAGTCATAACGACCTGGGGATGATCCAGGCAAGCAAGGCGGGCTTCCTTTTCCGCAGTACCGACGCCATTAAGGCGGAGCACCCGGAACTGCAGGCATTCGAGGCGTTTGACGATCTGCTTGCGGCTATTAAAGCGGCGTTATAAAGAAAAAAGAAGGCTCAAGGGAGACACTTCGTAAAGAAGTTGTCTCCTTTTTCTTTTGTATAATAAAAATGATACTTTGAGAAAGACTGTGTCTTGCCGAAAAATAAACGGTTTCTTTTTTCGGTGGGTATAAGCGATATTGCAAACGATCGTTTGCAGCGATATTTTTGCCAAGAGGCAAAAGCGATATAAAAGCCTTTGGCTTTTGCGATATTATATTCGTGCTTTTTCGTACGGCGAAGCCGTATATCGTGCGGGTTTACCGCATATCGCAACTTTTGTTATATCGCTCGTGCTTTGGCACGAATATAGTTGAGGCACACTTCCTTACGAAGTGTGCCTCAATTTGAGCCTTCTCTTTTTGCTATCATTCGGTATTCCTTGGGGGTCTTGCCGGTAAATTTTTTAAAGACCTTGGAAAAATACTGCACATCCAGGATGCCGCAATGGAGCGCCACTGTCTGGATCTGCAGGCGGGTGGTGCTGAGCAGATGGGCGGCAAGCTTCATCCGACGGTCATTGATATAAGCAGTGATGGTCTTCCCGGTCTCTTTTTTGAAAAGGGAGGAAAGATACCCGGCACTGATATTTTGCGCTTCCGCCAGGGTGCTGAGACTGAGGTCGGCGGAGAGGTCGGCGTCGATCATTAGGATGGAATTCTGGACGATGGCGGAAAGATTTTGGGTGGAGTGCTTGCGTACCAGCAGGCAGTAGGAACGAAACATCTCCGTCATCAACTTTTGAACCTCCCCCACAGAGGAGAGGTTTTCGATCTTTATGGCAAAGGTGGAGGACATTTCGTTGATATGAATGGGGTGGACCCCGCCATTCTCCGCCGCCTTGCGCAGGAGGGTGTTCATGATAATGCTGTAGTTTTTTAGGTTACGCAGGGGGTCATCCAGCCGTTTTTCAAAAGCGATGGAGGAAAAACCATTCATAATGGAGGCGCCCTTATGCAGCTGTCCCTGGGAAACCGCCTGGATCATCTCATTTTCAAAGGAATACCGCTGCTCCATCAGTTTCATGTCCAGCAGGAGATCCTTGCTATCGCTCCCCGGCTGTCCGGCAGTCAGCGGCTCCGGGTCGGAGAGGAAACTTTCCTTGATCTCCTCTAAGGAAAAGGCGTCGCTACCACCCCAGATCCGCTCACAGAAGATGTTTAGCATGGTAAAAAGATGGCTGGAGTCGGGAATGTGGGGGAGAATGCCGTAATATGCCTCCAGCGCTTTCAGCCGGTGGGGCGCGATGCCGTATTCTTCTCCGATCTCCATGATCTTCTGCCCGGTCAGCGGCTCAGCAAGATAGGGTCCGATCATCAGAACTGTCTCCATAGCGGTGCGGGGTAGACGGAAGAGAATATAGCTAAACTGAAAATGGGTGGTCATCCGGTAGAGGGTCTGGGGACGGATCTTTTGGAAATAGTCCGCCGAAA
The DNA here is from genome assembly GCA_045660845.1 of Eubacteriales bacterium. Taxonomy (GTDB): domain Bacteria; phylum Bacillota; class Clostridia; order Oscillospirales; family QAKW01; genus QAKW01. The sequence continues at coordinate 7,421 of JAZREO010000003.1, read as the reverse complement.
GGATCAGGTCCTGGGGTGACCCGCTGAAAAGAAGCCAAAAGTTTTCGTTGATCTCACGAACAATGGGGTCGCCCGGGTGGAGCAGTTCCACCGAAACCCGACTTTTTTTAAAGGTCTCGCATAATAATTGAAGTTCACCCTCGTAGCCCATTTTTTCACCGCCTTTCATTTTTGGACGCTTTGGCAATCTTTCACATTTTTTTGAACTCTATTTATTATAATAGTACAATTTTTCCTCATTTTCAAGAAAAAGTTCTTTCCAAATATGAAAAAAATACAAAAAATAGTGAAAATATTACTCACTATAATAACGCAAATATCCTATAATAATATTTAGTAATCTTAAAATAATAAATTGGGGGCTAAAAAATGAGTAAACAAGTAAAGTTGGATGAAAACGGCCAGCGCAAGTTTGGTATCCGGGATTGTCTGGCATATGCTGCAGGTGATTTAGGTTGCAACATGAGTTTTGCGTTGAAGGGGACCATGTCCATCTTCTGGACGCAGTTCATGGGCATGGATCTTTGGTATGCACTGCTGCTGATCGTCGTTCAGGTGTGGGACGCTATCAATGATCCCTTGATCGGATCCATCATCGATGCTGATAAGCGCAAGTATAAGAGAAATAAGTTCCTGACGTATATTTGGGCGGGTTCCATCGGTCTAATTGTGGGCGGCGCTTGCTGCTTCCTGCCCTTCCCCAATGCAGCAGTTTGGGCAAAGGCTTTGATCTTTATCGCCGGCTATGTGGTATGGGATGCCTTCTATACGGTAGCAAATGTGCCTTACGGTTCTTTGCTTTCCTTGATCTCCAACGATGTCAAGGATCGTGCATCTCTTTCTGCTTGGCGGTCTATCGGTTCCATCTTCGGCAATATGCTGCCGATGGTCATCCTTCCCTTTATCATTTATGATAAGAACAACAACTTGATCGGTGAGCGTGTCTTCATCGCGGCTCTTATCATGGGTGCCTTAGGCTTTATCTGCTTCCAGTTCATGATCCGTAATACTGAGATCCGTGTGGAGCAGGATATCACCCTCAACGAGGAAGCACCCAAGTTCAATGTTCTGAAGGCGGTAGGTAACTTTATGAAGAACCGTGCTGCCATCGGTGCTACTGTCGCCGCCATGGGCATGTTCATCGGTATGCAGGGCGCAACGACTGCGGTTACTGTTATCTTCCAGTCTTATTTTAAGAATGTGCAGATTTCCGGTATCGTTCAGCTTTTTGCGATGATCCCCATTGTTGTCTTTACTCCGCTTGCACGTAATATGGTTGCCAAGTACGGTAAAAAAGAGCTTGCTACTGTAGGTTCCATCTGTTCCATCGTGGCAGGTCTGGGTCTCTTCATTATTCTGCCGGAGAATACCGGTCTGGATCTGATCATCTACATTCTTTTCCAGTTAGTATTCTCTCTGGGTATGGGTATTTATTCCACCGTATCCTGGGCAATGATGGGAGATGCCATCGATTACAATGAATGGAAGACCGGTAAGCGTGAAGAGGGTACGGTCTATTCTCTCCACTCCTTCTTCCGTAAGTTGGCGCAGGGCGTGGGTCCCGCACTGGTTCTGGTGATCATGGTTGCTCTGGGCTATGTGGGTGAGAACGAAGGCAACCAGATTTGGGAGGTTGCAGTTCGGATGCGTTACCTTGTTGCAGGCACCTTCCTCTTCTCCGGTGTGATGCAATATGTGGGTCTTGGTCTGATTTATAATCTGGACAAAAAGACTTTGGCTGAAATGAATGAAGCACTGGGAAGAAAGTAAGAGTTGATTTCCGAGAAAGGATGCCTTCGGGCATCCTTTTTCGAAGTCCATAGTTTTTTTAACAAGCTTTTGTTGTATAATAGAGAAAAACAAGGAGGAAAACCATGAGAACAATTTTGAATTTAAACAGAAAATGGGCATTCACCAAAGAAGCCGGTGAACTGCCTGCTTCCATTCCCGCCGGCTGGAATTGGGTCAACCTGCCTCATTCCTGGAACGCCATCGACGGGCAGGACGGTGATAACGATTATTTCCGGGGCACCTGCTATTAGGCCAAGCAGATCAAGAAGATGGATCTGCCGGAGCCAGCCCGCTATTACCTGGAGATCCGGGGCGCCAATTCCTCCGCCGATGTCTATCTCAACGGCACCAAGCTGGCGCATCACGACGGCGGTTATTCCACCTGGCGTGTGGATCTGACGGATAACCTGGCAGAGCTGAACCTGCTGGTTATCGCTGTGGATAATGCGGCGAATGAGACCGTTTATCCCCAGATGGCGGACTTCACCTTCTATGGTGGTCTGTACCGGGATGTCAATCTGATCTGCGTTGGAAACTCCCATTTTGATCTGGACTACTATGGTACCCCCGGTCTGAAGGTCACTCCCGAGATCTTGGGTGCAGATGCCAAGGTAGAGATCGAGGCGTATGTTGCGGGTAGCAAGATGGGGCAGACCCTGCGTTATATCATCGAGGACAAAGAGGGCAAGACTGTTGCCGAAACGACTACTGCAGACACTAAGGCAGTCCTGGAGATCCCCGGCGTTACCCTCTGGCACGGCAGAAAGAACCCCTATCTCTATACCGCTAAGGTAGAACTTCTGGAGGAGGGTGTTGCCCTGGATGCGGTCAGCACTCGCTTTGGCTGCCGTACCTTCAAGATCGATCCCGATAACGGTTTTATCCTCAATGGTGAGGAATATCCTCTCCGCGGTGTTTCCCGCCACCAGGATCGCTGGGGCATCGGTAATGCGCTGCTGCCGGAGCATCATAAGGAGGATATCGAGCTGATCTATGAGCTGGGTGCTACCACTATCCGTCTGGCGCACTATCAGCATGACCAGTATTTCTATGACCTCTGCGATGAGTACGGTCTGGTGATCTGGGCGGAGATCCCCTATATCTCCAAGCATATGCCCGGCGGCAGAGAGAATACCATCTCCCAGATGAAGGAACTGATCACTCAAAATTATAATCACCCCTCTATTGTGGTCTGGGGTCTTTCCAATGAGATCGGTATCGGCGGTGCCGACGACGATCTGCTGGAGAACCACCGTATCCTCAATGACCTTTGCCATGAGATGGATAAGACCCGTCTGACCACCATTGCGGCGGTCTCTATGTGCAAGATGGATGATCCCTATCTGCAGATCCCCGATGTGGTCTCCTATAACCACTATTTCGGCTGGTATGGCGGCGAGACCGAGATGAATGGTCCTTGGTTCGATAAGTTCCATGCCATGCATCCCAATATTCCCATCGGCTGCTCCGAGTATGGCTGCGAGGCGCTGGACTGGCATACCTCCAATCCCATGCAGGGTGACTATACCGAGGAATATCAGGCATACTACCATGAGGAGCTGATCAAGCAGTTCTTCAGTCGGAAGTATCTGTGGGCAACTCATGTTTGGAATATGTTCGACTTCGGTGCCGATGCTCGGAACGAGGGCGGCGAAAACGGTCAGAACCATAAGGGTCTCGTTACCATCGACAGAAAGTATAAGAAGGACGCCTTCTATGCCTATAAGGCATGGCTGTCTGATGATCCCTTTGTCCATCTCTGCGGGAAACGATATGTGGATCGGGTGGAGGATGTGACCCGAGTAACGGTCTATTCCAACCTCCCCGAGGTGGAGCTGTTTGCCAACGGCGTTTCCCTGGGCAAAAAGCAAAGCCCGGAGCACTTTTTCTATTTTGATGTTCCCAATGCAGGCGAGACCAAGCTGGTTGCAGTCGCCGGCGACTGCAAGGATGAGAGTCTTATCCGTAAGGTAGAAACCTTCAATGAGAACTACCGTCTGAAGGAAAAGGGTGCCATCCTCAACTGGTTTGATATCGATGCACCTGAGGGCTATCTCTCCCTCAATGATAAGATGAGGGATGTTATCGGTACCATCCAGGGTAAGATGCTCTTTATGGGGATGTTCGCCAAGATGATGGGCGGCAAGGGCAAGAAGGATGGAAAGATCGAAGCAATGGGCTTTGAGGTTGGTCCCGAAATGATGAGCATGATGGGCGGCTTTACCGTACTGCGTCTGTTCACCCTGATGGGCGGAATGATGGATATGAAGTTCACCAAGGAAGATCTTCTGGCGATCAATGCCAAGCTCAATAAGATCAAACGCCCTAAAAAGTAAAAAAATAAATAAAAAAAGCCTTCGTAAGAAGGCTTTTTTTATTTATCCCTTGGTTTTGCAAAACAGCTGAAGAGAATACCGAAGCCGATGGCAGCGGCGATGCCGCCGGCGGTGGCCTGCAGCCCGCCGAGAAAGGCGCCCAGCAGTCCATGGGAATCTACTGCTTTTTCAACTCCCTTAGCAAGGGAATAGCCAAACCCGGTCAGCGGTACCGTTGCTCCCGCCTTGCCAAATTCCACGATAGGATCGTACACGCCGATGGCGGTGAGGAATACGCCGCCGCAGACATAAAGCACAACGATTCGTGCAGGTGTCCAGTTGGTCTTGTCGATAAGGATCTGCGCTAAGGCGCAGAGGATCCCGCCGACGAGAAAGACCTGCAGATAGGTCATAAAGGTACTCATTTTGACGCTCCTTTCAAATGAATTAAGTGGGCGATGGCGGGGATGGACTCCCCCTGCATCACCGAGAGGGGGCTCATCAGCGCACCGGTGGATAAAAAGAGGACATTGGTGAGCTCACCTGCTGCTAATTTCGGTAAGACATAAGCGGTCAGAACTGCCGCGCTGCAACCGCATCCACTGCCGCCGGCGTGCATATCCTGCTTTTGAAGATCGTAGATCATTAATCCGCAGTCATTATAGTTAGAGTGTAAATTTACACCGCCTTTTTGAGCCAGGTCGCGTACGATCTCCGCCCCGATAGAGCCCAAGTCTCCGGTAAGGATCAGATCGTAATCCTCAGGTTTGGTGCCGGTTTCCCTAAGATAGTCCAGGATCAGCTTTAATGCGGCGGGCGCCATGGCACCGCCCATGTTGTTGACATCGGTGATCCCCTTGTCCTGAATGGCGCCAAAAGCGCCACCTGCCAAGCGGATGGGGCTTTTCTGTCGGGAGAGGATCACCGCACCGGATGCAGTCACTGTGTGCTGGGCAGAAGGCGGACGCTGACCGCCGTATTCCAGCGGAAAGCGGTATTGCCGCTCAGCAGTACCAAAGTGGGAAGACGTAAAGGCTGCAACCTTGTCAGAGAGTCCCGCCTCGATGGACATGGCGGAGATCAGCGTGGAGAGCGCCATGGTGGAGCAGGCACCGTATAGACCGATATAGGGAACATTACTGTCCCGAAAACTGTATGCCGAGCTGATACATTGGTTGAGCAGATCGCCCGCACCCACCAGATCCAGCTCCTCTCGCTTGACCCCTGCGCGCTTTAGTGCGTGCTCCAGGGCGGTCTGCTGGAGATGGACCTCCGCCTGCTCTAAGGTCTTTTTGCCGCAGTAGAGGTCCATTTCGATGCTGTCGAAAAGCGCCCCCAGGGGACCCTGACTCTCCTTCTTGCCCGCCACATTGCCGTACCCGGCGATATAGATCTCTTTTTCAAACCGAAAGGCATATTTGCCGTATTTCTTTGCCATCATTGACACCTCTTGTATGATTTCTCTTTTATTTTCAGCAATCTGCTAAAAAATATTCTGTCTGTGAAAAAATACGATTTTTAATAAATAATGAGGGATCTTAAAGAGTGGTGTAAAACTACACTAATTGTTTTGTTAAAAAGCTTTTTTGTTTTACTTTATGATCAATAAAAATATTGAAATTCCTCCCGGTTCGTCATATAATTAGTTTATAAGTGTTGCTTTTCTTTGCTGACTTCATTCGTTTTTCTGGAGGATTTGCAAATGTTTCCCATACCGCACACTGACAACAGAACAAATTTGAAAGAACGCCTCAACTGGGTCGATGCGGCAAAAGGACTCGGCTTATTCCTTGTTATATGGGGTCATTTCCTCCGAGGTGGCACGTGGGATGTTGTTCGCCGAGCCATATATGCATTTCATATGCCAATGTATTTCATACTGTCCGGCTTTGTTGCACATACGAAAAAAGGATTGTCAAAAGACCATATAAAGAATTACGCATATCGTCTATTAACACCGAGTGCCATTTTTCTTTTACTTTCTCTGCCAGTGTATTTTTATGAAACTCGGCATAGTGGATTCACATTTCTACAGCATATTAGAACCATCTTTTTTATTGACGGCAGGATTCCTTACAATGACCCTTTGTGGTTTTTCATTGTGTTATTTATAACAATTCTGCTGGTGGATGCCACGCAAATATTTTCCCGGTCACTTTGTTATAAAATTGCGTGTGTGATTGGAACTTTTTTGTGCGGGTATATTGTATATAGTCTCCATATTAAACTGCACTTTGGCTTAGACAAAGTTATTTTTATGTTAGGATTCTATCTACTTGGTCATATTATGCGCATAATACTACCACTTTTGAAAAGGTCGCATATATACATAATATGTGTGATTTCTGCATTTGTTTTTTTGATTTGCGGTATCGTACTGAATGAGAAAGTTTCTGTGTACTCCGTACATTTAGGAAACTATTGGTTGTTTGTTGTCTCGGGGATTTGCGGGAGCATTGTTTGGTTTGCCATTTGCTCACTTGTACAAAATGTGAGTATTTTTAGATTTTGGGGATATCAAACAATTTTTATTGTTTGTACACACTATTTTGGAATAACGATTGTAATTGAGGTGGCGAAAATAATTGGATTACTCCATACCGAATGGTTCAATTTTGTTTCACTTGTAATATCGGTCGTTGCATTATATCTTTATATACCGATATGCAATTTAGTTAATAAACATTGTCCTTTTCTAAATGGAAGAAAACATCAGAGAATTCAGTAGGAATTGGGTGCTAATAAACGGGAACGGTTGTGAACCGTTCCCGTTTTTATAACATTGTACATATCCAGTAGACAATTCCATAAACCACACTCGCCACCACGCCATAGGCGATGACGGGACCGGCGATAGTAAAGATCTTGGCGCCGAGACCTAAAATAAAGCCCTCCTGCTTAAATTCCATGGCTGCGCTGGTGATGGAGTTGGAAAAGCCGGTAATGGGAATGATGGAGCCTCCGCCGGCGAATTTGCCCAGTTTGTCGTAGACGCCGATGGCGGTAAAGAGAGCGCCCAAGAAGACCATGCAGATGGGCAGCCAGAGCTTGACCTCCTCGGTGTGGAACCATATTTTCAATAGGTCACTGATCCCCTGTCCGATGCAACAGATGCCGCCGCCCACCAAAAAGGCGAAGATGCAGTCCTTGACGATGGGGGAATTGGGGGTCTTGCGTTTGAGATAGGTACTGTATTCTTGGTTTGTCATATTGTTCACCTCAAAAGCAGTATCTGCGGCAGACAAAAAAATATGCGCCTTTGCGGCGCATATTTTTATAAATTTACAATTTTTGCTCCCAGTAGCTCTGCTTCCT
>JAZREO010000002.1:0-3202 GCA_045660845.1 Eubacteriales bacterium | reverse complement strand
GGACTATAACCGGCAATTAGAACTGACCAGCGTGTTCTGGAGCTTTGCCTACTATGACTGGGTGGAGGACGATCAGCCTGACCCGGAGGCGGCGCTCCAGAAGATCATGAGCCGGATGCACAACGGCTGCGTCCTGCTCCTACACTCCACATCCCAGACCAATGCCGAGATTTTAGCTACCCTTATCGATCGGCTGCGGGATGAGGGCTACGAGATCGTGCCCCTGGACAAAATGCAATAAATCAAGAGACCACCTCATATAAATTTATGAGGTGGTTTTTTATGTTGGAATTCTTCTCGGGTGCCTTTTCTTCGTCTTTGGGGGCGATGGTGGTTTTGGTGACTCTGGGGGTGCTGTTCGTCAACGGCTGGACCGACGCACCCAACGCCATTGCGGCGGGAGTCTCCACCGGTGCCATGACCATGAAGCAGGGAGTCCTCTTCGCAACGGTAATGAATATCCTGGGCGGTTCCGCCGCCCTGCTGATGGGACAGAGAGTGGCAGAGACCGTTTATTTTTTAGGAGACTTTTCCCCCGACAGGCGAGGTGCTGCTGCCCTGGCAGCGGCGCTTCTGGCGGTGATCCTCTGGGCGGTCATTGCATGGCGGTACGGTATCCCCACCAGCGAGAGCCACGGATTGATGGCGGGCATCATGGGTGCAGCGCTGGGACTGGGCGAGGGAGGCATCTCCTATCCGGCGCTCTATAAGGTCCTGATCGGATTGGTCGTTTCGATAGGTGTTGGCTTTTTGATCGGTTGGACCCTTTCCAAATGGTTTCAGGAACTAAAATTCAGACCGGGGATCTGGCGGCTGGGTCAGCAGCTTTCCGCCGGACTGATGGCGTTCGCCCACGGTCTGCAGGACACCCCAAAATTTGCCTCCATGCTGCTCCTTGCCGGCAGTTTTTGGGGCAGAGGGGACTTTTCCATGCCCCTTTGGATGACGCTGCTCTGCAGCGGCGTCATGGGTCTGGGCACCCTTTTAGGCGGCGGGCGGATCATCCGGACGGTGGGCAGCAAAATGGTGCATATCGACCAAAAGGAGGGCTTTGCCGCCGATCTGGCGGGAACTCTAAGCCTATTCCTCTCCACCCTGCAGGGGTTGCCGGTCAGCACCACCCACGCCAAGACCTGCGCCCTGATGGGCGCCTCCATGGGCAGGACCGATGGCTTTATCGACCTTAAGATCGCCGGGTCTATGTTTTTGGCATGGGTGCTGACCTTTCCCGCCTGCGGCGTCCTCGCCTATTTATTGACCAAATTATTTCTTTGGGTTTAGTCTTGCATTATAGAACATTTGTGCTATAATGACCTTATAAAACAGAGAGAGGTGGTATAAAATGAAGGTGGCGATCATCGGCTCGAGAGGGCTGGAGCTGGCGGACTTTTCCCCCTACCTGCCGCCGGAGACCACCGAGATCGTATCCGGCGGTGCCCGGGGTATTGACCGCTGCGCCCGGCGATTTGCCCATGAAAAGGGGCTGAAACTGACCGAATTCCTCCCGGACTACGATACCTACGGACGCAGCGCTCCGCTGCTGCGCAACCTCACGATTATTGATTATAGCGACCTGGTTCTCGCCTTTTGGGACGGGCAATCCCCCGGCACCCGATTCGTCATTGAAAACTGCAGAAAGAAAAAGAAGCCCTTTAAACTCTTTCAGATCAAATAAAAAACTGCCCTTGAGGGCAGTTTTTTATTTGAATTGCATATTATAGAGCTCAGCGTAGATGCCGCCCTTTGCCAGAAGAACATCGTGGCTGCCCTCCTCGGCGACCCCCTCCTCGGTCAGCACCAAGATCCGCTCTGCATTGCGTATGGTGGACAACCGGTGGGCGATAACAAAGGTAGTACGGTCCTTCGCCAGTTTTTCCAGGCTTTCCTGGACCACCCGCTCACTTTCGTTATCCAAGGCGGAGGTGGCTTCATCAAAGATCAGAATGGGCGGATTTTTCAAAAACACCCGGGCAATGGATAGCCGTTGCTTTTGCCCGCCGGAAAGCTTGACGCCCCTTTGACCGATATCGGTCTGGTAGCCATTGGGCAGGCTTTCGATGAAGGAATGGGCGTTTGCCTTCTTCGCCGCTTCGATGATCTCCTCATCGGTGGCATCGGGGCGTCCGTAGCGGATATTCTCCATGACCGTACCGGCAAAGAGGTAAACATCCTGCTGCACCACACCGATCTGGTCCCGAAGACCCTTTAGGGTATAGTTACGAATATCCTCACCGTCGATGAGGATGGCGCCGTCGGTGACCTCGTAGAACCGGGGAATCAAACTGCAAAGGGTACTCTTGCCTGCACCGGATTCTCCCACCAGCGCCACATATTCACCTGCGCCCACCTCTAAGCTCACATGGGAGAGGACGGTCTTTTCATGCTCAGGATAGTGGAAGGAGACCTCCCGGAACGCCACATCCCCCTTGAACCGGGGCGGCGGTACCGCACCTGGCAGATCCCGGATCTCCACCTCCACATCCATCATCTCCCGGAACCGTCCAAAGGCGGTGGCGCCGTTCTGGAACTGCTCGGTGAAGTTGATCAGTTTGCGAACCGGCTCGGTGAAATTATTGATATACAAAACAAAGGTGATAAGATCGGTAGCGTTCAGTTGATTTTGAGAGATCAGGATGGCTCCCACCACCAGCACCGCCACAGTGATAAAGGTCGTGAAGGCACCCAGACCCGAATGGAAGATGCCCATATTTTGATAGGCGCAGCGCTTGGCGTTCAGCAGATTATCGTTGAGCACCTTGAATTTCTTGCTCTCCTCCTGCTCATTGGCAAAGGACTTGACCACCCGGATACCGGAGAGGTTATCCTCCATCCCCGCGTTGAAATTGCCCATCTGCACCCGGTTTTGCTTAAAGGCGGCGCGCATCCGCCGATTACATTTTCCTGCATAGAGGATCATCAGCGGCAGAATTAAAAGCGCCACCAGCGCCAGCTTCCAGCTGACCGTCATCATAATAATGAGCGAGCCCAGAAGCTTGATAGCAGAGATAAAGAGATCCTCCGGACCGTGGTGCGCCAGCTCGGCGATGTCAAAGAGATCGTTGCCGATGCGGCCCATCAGCTGACCGACCTTTTGGTTATCATAGAAACTGAAGGAAAGCCGCTGGTAATGGTGGAAAAGTTCCTCCCGCATGGAATACTCCATTCGAGCGCCCATCAAGTGACCGTAATAGGCGGTAAAGTA
>JAZREO010000001.1:0-14421 GCA_045660845.1 Eubacteriales bacterium | reverse complement strand
CATTGCTTATAAAGGCGCTACCGCTGATGAGGAACTGGAGAACGCCCAAAACGCCATCCGCATTTTAGGCGGCAAGACGGAGCAGGTCTTTCACTACACCCTTCCCGGCGAGGAGGATAAGCGAGCGATCATTGTGATCCGCAAAATAAGCGACACTCCGAAGCAGTACCCCCGGCAGCCCAAGCAGATCAAAGATAAGCCATTATAAAGAAAACCACCGAAAAAGAAACTCTTTTTGGGTGGTCGCAGAAAAGAAATAAAAAGGAGCTGTATTTACAGCTCCTTTTCTATTATTTTGCGTAATCGATGGCGCGGGATTCCCGCAGTACATTGACCTTGATCTGACCGGGATATTCCAGTTCGTTCTCGATCTTTTTGGCGATATCATGGGAGAGGATGGTGAGTTTATCATCGCTGACCTTTTCGGGGTTGACGATGATGCGGATCTCTCTACCCGCCTGGATGGCAAAGGTCTTTTCAACGCCGGGGAAGGAATTGGCGATCTCCTCCAGTTTTTCAAGACGCTTGATATAGTTCTCCAGGTTCTCGCGGCGGGCGCCGGGGCGCGCGGCGGAGATGGCATCGGCTGCCTGGACAATCGCATCGTAGACGGAAACGGTCTCCACATCGCCATGGTGGGCGGCGATGGCATGGACAACGGTTTCATTTTCCTTATACTTCTTAGCAATATCCACACCGATCTGGATATGGGAGCCTTCCATCTCGAAGTCCACGCTCTTACCGATATCATGCAAGAGACCTGCACGCTTGGCAAGGGTGATATCCGCGCCGATTTCGGCAGCCAGCAGACCGCTGAGCTGGGAGACCTCGATGGAGTGGTTGAGCACATTCTGCCCGTAGCTTGTACGGTATTTCTGCCGACCCAGCAGCTTGATCAGGTCGGGATGCAACCCATGGACGCCGGTCTCGAAGGTGGCGCGCTCGCCTTCCTTCTTCATGGCGACCTCTAAGTCGCGGCGGACTTTCTCCACCGTCTCCTCGATACGGGTGGGATGGATACGTCCGTCGGAGATCAGCTTCTCCAGGGTCTGGCGCGCAATCTCACGCCGGATGGGATCGAAGCTGGAAAGGGTAATTGCCTCGGGGGTATCGTCGATGATCAGGTCCACACCGGTGATGGTCTCCAGGGCGCGGATATTCCGACCCTCGCGACCGATGATGCGACCCTTCATTTCGTCGCTGGGCAGGGCAACCACCGAAACGGTGGACTCCACCACATGGTCCGCGGCGCACTTCTGAATGGCAAGGGACAGCAGGTGCTTGGACTTTTCGTCCAGATCCTCTTTGAACTTGCCCTCATACTCGTTGATCTTAAGAGCATATTCATGCTCCAGCTCGGAGTCCATCAAATGCAGCAACTCTGCCTTCGCCGCCTCGGCGGTATAGCCGGAAAGCTTTTCCAGCATGGCGATCTGCGCCTTCTTGATGTCCTCTACCTCTGCTTGCAGCTTTTCTACCTTTTGCTGCTTTTCCGCAAGGAGCTCTTCCTTACGGTCAATATTGTCGTACTTCTTGTCGAGAATCTCTTCTCTTTGCTGCAGCCGTTTTTCCTGCCGCGTTACTTCCACACGACGCTCTTTTAACTCTTTTTCCTGCTCGGTACGCTCTTTAAGCAAAGTTTCCTTTGCCTCTAAAAGTGCTTCCTTCTTTTTGCTTTCAGCAGTTTTGATAGCATCGTTAATGATACGCTTTGCTTCATCTCTTGCAGAGCCGATCTGCTTTTCGCTGGACTTTTTACGGTAGGTAAAGCCACCGATAAACATCACAAAGCCTAAAATAACAGCAGCAATCACAACGGCGACCAGCACCCAAATGGATACTTGCATTTGGTTCGCCTCCTGTTATGATTTTCTTTGCTCCTTTTGGAGCATGCGCCATATCAGATTTTTTCTTAAAATAACTCCTGGGAGTGAATTTTGTAGAAAATATACTAATACACCAATGAAAATTATACGAAAATCTCAGCAATCTGTCAAGTAAAAAATCACGGTTGCAATAAAAAAGTAAAGATGTTATAATCTTTAGTATGGAAAATTATGTGCGGAGGAAGAAATGACTTATCTATATGAAATGATCCGGGGGCTGGTATTGGGGCTGGGTGAGATCCTCCCCATCTCCGGGTCCGGTCATCTGACGATACTGGAGCAGGCAAACCTGCTGCCGGCAGGCAACACTGCTTTGGCGCAGCTGGGAGTCTTGCTGGCGGTGGTCCTCGTCTATCATAGGACGGTCTGGGGGATGCTTACCGGCATCTGCGCCATGATCAAAGGCAGCTTTACCGGCACCTTTAAATGGCGGAAGGCAGGAAAAGACCAGATGATGGCGGCCTATCTTCTGCTGGCATCCCTGCCCCTGGTCCTGATGGCGGTGCTCCGGCAATACATTGCTGTGGGCGGCGGGCTGCTCTTTACCGGCATCATGCTGCTGGTATCGGCGGGGCTGATCTTCATCGGCAGTCACAGTCTTTGCCGCAGCTGGACGGTGCAGGACATGAAGCCTTCTCACGCCTTTAAATGGGGACTTTTTCGGGCTGCAAGCATCCTGCCGGGGCTCTCCCCCAGCGGCGTTGCCATTTCCATGGGCTTGAACATGGGTTTTAATCGGCAGACGGCTTTGGATTTTTCCTTCATGCTGACTGTCCCGGCGATCCTCTGCGATCTTTGCAGCAGCGGGGTCGGTGCCCTCAGTCTTGCGGGACTGGCAGGTCTGGCAGCTGCGGCAGCCGCGGCAATTTCCGCCATCTTTCTTTTGAAATGGCTGGTGAAAAATGATCGGTTCGGCTGGTTTATGGTTTACTGTGCGTTGGCGGGTATTGCCGCCATCGTTTTGAATTTTGTGTTATAAGGAGAGGTCGCTGTGCCCAGAAAGACAAAGCAACAATTATTAGAGGAGCAGGTTCGGGTGGAAAAGAAAAAAGCAACCCGCCGGAGCATCTACGCGGTGATTTTCTTTGCCCTGGCGCTGCTTTTCGCCATCTATATCTACACCCCCATCAATGTCCCGCTGAAGGATTGGGTGGTCAAGCAGTTCCTTTACGGAATGTTCGGCATTGCCACCTTCCTGCTGCCCATTTTCCTGGCTTGGCTGGGCGTGGATGCGCTGGATAAGGAGAAAAAATACGGCACCACCGTCAAGGTATGCACCGGATTGGTGCTGGCAACGGCGGTCTCGGCATTCAGCTATCTTTTCTGGTATCCCGGCAGCTTTTCCTTCTGGGAATTCTTTGCTGAGGGGATCCCTACCTTCTGGGAGCAGGGATTGGAGCTGCAGGGCGGGGTCGTCGGCGGTATTTTCGCTTGTCCTCTGATCGCGCTGATGAGCCGCTGGGGCTTTGCTATCGTCATGATCGCTGTGGGGCTGATCGCGGTCCTCTTTTTCTTCGATCTCACCCTCTATCAAATGGCGTGGCCTTTTCGCAAGCTGATTGCTTCCCTCAAGGAGAAGCGGGAAGCGCCTGTTTTGGTGGAGGACGTGGAGGAAGAAAAGCTCCGCCGCCACTTCTCCGACTTGGAGGCGGACGGCAAGAAAGAGGAAGAGCCGGTCTGGCAGCCGCCCATCGATGTGACTCCCCCGGAGGAGGTTACCGAGGTGGTGCCGGTGTTTGTCTATGATGATATTACGGTGGAGGGTTACATCGACCCTATGGATATCTGCAACATTGGTCAGCCCGCCGCACCCAAAAAGCGTTCCTCCGCTCCCCGCAAGCCGAAGGCAACCCCTGCTGCGGAGCCGGCGGAGCAGATGTCCTTTTATAATTACCCGCCCCTTACCCTCTTAAAGCAGGGCAGGCAGATGGCGGGCGCCACCCAGACTGAACTGCGTGAAAAGGAGACCATTCTTATTCAGACTCTCCGGGACTTCGGCATCGAAGCCACCATGACCGGAATCGCTGTGGGTCCCAATGTGACCCGCTTTGAGCTGGCACCCCGGGCAGGCACTCGGGTCAGCAAGATCGCGGCGCTTTCCGATGATCTTGCCATGGCACTTGCTGCCACCCAGGTCCGGATCGAGGCGCCCATCCCCGGCAAGGCGGCGGTGGGCATCGAGATCCCCAATAAGACTGCCAGCACCGTTTACATCCGGGAGGTCCTCTCCTCCGAGAATTTCCAGGACGGAAAAAGCTGCCTGACCTCGGCGCTGGGCAAGGATATTGCCGGCAATCTCATCACCTTTGATGTGGCAAAGATGCCCCACCTGCTGGTGGCAGGTACCACCGGGTCCGGTAAGTCGGTCTGCATCAACACCATTCTGATGTCCATTCTCTATAAAGCCACCCCCGACGATGTAAAATTGATCTTAGTGGACCCCAAGGCGGTGGAAATGGATGTTTATAACGGGATTCCCCACCTTTTGATCCCGGTGGTGACCAATCCTAAAAAGGCGGCGGGCACCCTCCAATGGGCGTGCACGGAAATGGACCGCCGGTACGATCTGATGAAGGACACCCAGGTCCGCAATCTGGAAGCCTACAATGAATACTGCAAGACCCATTCCGACTATCAACCTATGCCCCGCATCGTCGTCATCATCGACGAGCTGGCAGACCTGATGATGGTCTCCTCCAAGGAAGTAGAAGACTGCATCTGCCGTCTCTGCGCCAAGGCGCGGGCAGCGGGCATCCACCTGATCGTCGCTACCCAGCGACCCAGTGCGGATGTGGTCACCGGTTTGATCAAGGCGAACATCCCCTCCAGAATTGCATTTACTGTGGATAATGCCCTCAACTCTCGTATTATCATGGACGAGAGCGGTGCGGAAAAACTCCTGGGTAAGGGTGATATGCTCTATAAGCCTATCGGTGCCAATAAGCCTCTGCGGGTGCAGGGCTGCTTTGTTGCCGACAGCGAGGTGGAGGCAGTCGTTTCCTATGTCAAGAGCAATTCCATGGGCGCAAGCTACGATGAGACGGCGATCTCCAACATCGAGACCATGACCATGCAAGGCAGCAAAGCAACCAATGCCTCCGACGAAGGCGAGGAAGCCGCCGGCTACGATGAGCTGATCGTCCAGGCAGGCGAATGTGTCATTGAGATGGGGATGGCATCCACCTCCATGCTGCAGCGGAGGCTGAAGCTGGGCTATTCCCGCGCCGGACGGATCATCGATCAGCTCAATGAATTAGGTATTATCGGTCCTTTTGAGGGGTCGAAACCGCGGCAGGTGCTTGTCACCATGGATGAGTTTAGAGAGATCTGCGTACAACGGGATTTATAAACCGCCGAAAAAGGTACATTTCCCGTCGATGCCCTAAAAAACCAAAATAAGAACCGCTCCCCGATGGGGAGCGGTTCTTATTTTGGTTTAACCTTTGATGAGTTTCAAGAGTGTTGTGTCGCCAAAGGCTTTTTTCCAGTCGACCTCAAAGCCGGTGATAGAGGTATCGGTGGTGGTATGGTTGAGCAGCTGATTCATAACATCACTGCCGACGGTGGCTGCGTGGCAGCCGACCACAGCCACATCCAGAACTTCCCGGACGGTCTTGAAGCTGGCGGCGAGGATCTGGGTCTTGGAGCCGGAGATCTCAAAGATCTTAGCGATCTCCGCCACAGTATTGACGCCGTTCTCGCAGATATTCTCCAGACGGCTGACGTAGGGTGCCGCGTAAGCCGCACCTGCATTGGATGCCAGCATCGCCTGGGCAGCAGTCAGTACAGCGGTCATGGTGACGCCATATCCCTGCTCGGAAAGGGTCTTGGTGGCTTTCAGTCCAATGGCGGTGGCTGGGATCTTGACAAAGGTCTTTTTCCCCAGGAACTTTACGATGGCTTCCGCCTCTTCCAGGATCTTTTTATATTCCGTCTCGGTGACCTGAACATGAAGTTCTTTTTCGGGACCGATGATCTCCCGGATAGACTTGAGCAGCTTTAAAACATCGCCCCCCTCTTTGGAGAGGATGGTGGGGTTGGTGGTGACGCCTTCGATAGGAAATAGCTCGTTAAAATAACGAATGTCTTCTAAATTTGCGGTATCAAGTAATAATCTCATGGTTTCGCTCCTTTTTGGTACAACAAAACCGCCTTGCGGCGGTTTTGTCGGCGTTATCTCTTTTGCTGGAGATCGAAGCGGGCATCGTATGCCGTTTCTTCCTCAGTAAATTTGCGCAACGTATTGATGGTCTCGCCGCCATTCCACTTACGATCTTCGATCTCGTCGGTGGTGCCCATAACGGTCACGTTCAGCTGGCGATGACGGGCGCGGACATGGTCCCAGTCGATGAAGTAGATGTGAGCGAACTCGCCACCGTCCAGAACGCCGTCCTTAATGGTCATGGTCTCACTTCTACCGAAGAATACAGAGCGGAGATGACCGTCGGTATTCATAGAGGTGTAGTTACCGGGCTCCTTGACATAACGGCCAAACTGAGCATGGATAGGACCGGGATGACGGTAGTCGCCTTCGTTGGTGTAGTCGGGGATCAGCTTGCGCATGATGTCCAGCAGATCGTGCTGCAGATACTCCAGATCGAAGGTATCGATATCGTGGGAGCACTCCTGGATCATGACAGAGCAGGTGGTGTGGTGAGAAGCGATACAGACTGTACCATTCTTGACACCGGATGCTTTAACGATCTCCATGATCTCCTTGGATACATCGTGGAAGGTGGGGATCCAGCCTCTGGACTGAAGCTCTAATTCTTTCTGATAAACCTTGAATTCCATGTTTTTTCTCCTTTATGTAATATAAATTATTTGTTATTCAGGCGCTTGCCCACCGCACCACCGGGGTGGATCTCAGCAAAGGTCTCGTTTTGAAAATCGGTGTAGTCCAGCACCGCCGCCTGCAGCGCATCGAAGATGGCAGAGGTAACGGCAAAGCTGGTGGTACCCTGGCAATTGTACTTATCGCACTCCCGGGTGATGCCCATGGGCAGGACGATATCAGACTTTTCTGCCAAGGGGGACTGGAGATTTTCGGTACAGCTGATGACGATGACACCTTTTTTACGGCAATGGTCGGCGATGGGCATCAGCTCATCCGTCTTCCCACCTCGGGAGACCAGCATAATCACGTCGCCCTCCTGGAGGTAGCCCATGCCGCCATGGACGGCTTCCGCGGGGGAAAGGAATCGGGCGGGGCGTTCGATACAGCACATCAGGTGGGCAAAATGCCGGCAGGCGATGCCGGAATGTCCGCAACCGGCGGCAGCGATACGGGTCGCATTACCCAGCACCTCCACCGCTTTGCCGAATTGCTCCCAGTCCATGACCTGGGCGGTCTTTAAGAGCGACTCACTCTCGATCTGAAAGGCTTCCTTGCCTCTTGCGATGATCTCGTTGTTCATTTTCCATGCACCTCATCCCAGGTTTCGCGAAGGGCGCGGAGCATCTCCTCTGCCGCTTCTTCGGGAACTTCTGCTTTCAGGATCCCGCTGGTACAGCCGGTAGCCTGCGCGCCGGCGCGGATGACGTTGGCAACATCCTCGGGACCGGAGATGCCGGCACCCTGCAGGACCATGATATCGGGATTGATCTTACGGACGGCTTCGATGGTATCCACCACATAGCCCATATCGCTGGCAACGCCGGTACCGATCAGCTCGGTGGGCTCCGCAACGATGAGGTTGGGACCCATCTCGGCAATGGCAGCAACCTCTTCTACGCTATCGGCGCAGACGATGGTGGCAAGGCCCACCTCATCGGCACGGGCGATGGTGGCTTTGATGGTCTCAAGATCCAGTTTCTTCTCTGCGTGGTTCAGCATAACGCCTACCGCACCGGCTTCCTTCACAGACTCCGGCAGGACAGAACCAAGCCCTCTGCCCGGCTCCAGGGGATCCATATGCTGAGCATAAATATGCAGCCGCTTGGTGTTCTCAGCCAGCAGCCGGATGTCGGCGTACTGGGGGGTGACAATAATGTCCAGATCGTACTTTTCGGCGATCTCGTCCAGGGTTTTAGCGAGCTTCAGCATCCGCTCGCCCCACATAATACATTTGGGACCCACCTCGAAGAAGGGGGCTCTGATCTTGTAATCCTTATACATCGTTTTTACTCCTTTATATTCAACTTGTTATCAAGCTCACAATACTTTTGATAGGCTGCTTCATAATCGTCTCCGGTGGGAGAATAGGTCTTATCCACCCGGACGGTATGCTCGGTGGCTTCTTTAATGGAGGGATACTGCCCCACGCCCACCATCGCCAGGATGGCGGTACCTAAGCAAGCGGTCTCGCTTTCTGCCACGGTATTGAGGTTGAGCCCCACGACGTTCGCCTTGATATTTGCCCATAAGGGGCTGCTGGCGGCACCGCCGGTGATCCGCAACTCGCAGTCCTTTTTCACCTTGGCGTATTCCAGGCTTCCCCGCAGCATGAAGGCAACCGCCTCCATAATAGCGCGGGCGAAGTGCGCCCGGGTATGGGAGAGGGTGATGCCGGAGAAGCTGGCGGTGGCATCGGGGTTATAATTGGGGATGGTGGAGCCGCAGAAATAGGGCAGCATGGTCATGCCGTCGCATCCCGGGGCGATCTCTTTGGCAAGCGCGTCGATCTCCTTAAAGGAAAGATCGCCGGCGAACTGCTCCTTGAACCATTTCAATGCCATTCCAGCGGTTGCCGACCAGAGGATCAGGCAGAATTTATCGTCGATGGCGTGGAGGTGGCAGGGAACGATGCTTTTTGGGTCATAAGGCGGGATGGTATCACAGGTGGCGCAGACTGCCATGATGGTGCCGGTCATTTCGCTGACCCGGGTCTCGTCGGTAACGCCGACGCCGATAGTGCCGGCGATCTGGTCCAGTGCGCCGGTGACCACAGTGATGCCTTCGTATTCACCTACCGCTTCGGCAGAGCGGCAGACCTTGGGGAGCATCTCGGATTTAATGCCGATGAAATCCAGCATCTCACTCCACCAGGAGCGGGTATTGATATCAAAATAAACAGAGGATGACTGGATCGTGGGTTCGGTGACGAAATTGCCGGTCAGGCGATAGAGTACCCAGTCCTCCAGCATAAAGATCTTCTCAGTCTTGGCAAAGACCTCCGGGCGGTTTTCTCTGACCCAGAGCAGCTTGGAGGCGGGCCAGGTAGCGGTGATCTCCGGCTGACCGGTGATGTCGTATACCTTTTTATGACCGAATTGCTTTTCGATCGCCTCTGCCTGGGCAGTGGCGCGATTATCCAGCCAGACGATGGCGGGACAGACCGGCTTGCCTTCCCCGTCAGTGAGGATGAGGGTCTCGCCCTGCGTGTCCACCGACAACGCGTCGATGGCGCCGCAGCGTTCCGCCAGTCTGCTGACGACTTCCTTACACATGGTGATATACTGCTCTGCATCAAACTCGATAAAGCCGGTTTTTGCGTCGGTATCCAGGGTGTAGTCCATCCGCTCCAGACCCAGACGCTGACCCTTTTCATCAAAGACTGCCGCCTTCAGAGAGGTGGTGCCGATATCAATTCCAAGGAATTTTTTCATTATCTATGATCTCTTTTCTTTTTCTTGAGATTTACTTATGATTTTCTTTGATTATACTATCACTTAAAGCCGAGTTTGTCAATATTTTTTAGGCTTCATGGATGGTGATTCCCTTTTCCCGCAGGATGTCCAGCACCTCATGGTCGGTGGTATTGGTGACTAAGACATCCATATCGGTGAGATCCGCCACCCGGGAAAAAGTATTTTTGCCCAGCTTAGAGCTGTCCGCCGCCACAATGGTCTGGTCAGCACAGGTGATCATCTTGCGGACGATGCCCGATTCATTGGAATAATAGAGAGTCAGTCCGTCCCGGTCATGGATGCCATCCACCGATAAAATGCATTTGGTGGCGTGGTATTTGTCCAGCTGACTGAGGGTATCGTTGCCGTAGGTGAATTGGTATTTTTCATCGATCTCTCCGCCCAGCAAAATGACATTAAAGCCCGGATAGGTGCTGGCTTCCACCGCGTTCTGGATGGAATTGGTAACGATGCTGATATTCCGCTTGCCGCGAATGGCATGGAGGACATAAGTCAGGGTGGTACCGGCGTTCATCATGATGGTATCGTTATTCTCTACCAACGCCGCCACTTGCGCCGCCAGCGCCTTCTTGGAGGCAGAATTGGACATATAGCGCTCAGACATATCCATATTGATGTAATGCTTACCGGTGCCCACAGCACCGCCGTGGGTCCGGGAGAGGACACCCTGCGCCTCCAGGAATTCCAGGTCGGATCGGACGGTCACTTCTGAAACACCATACATCCTGCTGATTTCTGCTACTCGGACACTTCCCCGAGTTCGAACCAACTCCATAATTTCCTCTCTGCGCTGCTCGACGCCTATGTTCATCTTATTCATCCAACTCCTCTTTCGAATTTCTTCTGTTTTAGATCATAACATAAGAAAAACGAAAAAGCAATCTTATTTTAACTTTCGTTTTGTCCAAGTGAGACAAAATCGAAAATGAAAATACCCCAAATCTATTGACAATGACCCGAAAAAAAGGTTACAATACAGCAAAGACTATTAATAGAGAGGTGTTACAGTGAACACGCTAAAAGCAGGTTTTGCGAAGGTCAATGTCAACCCTATGATGGGGATTGGACTGGATGGTTATTTTAATATTCGTCTGTCAGACGGCGTTTTGGATGATTTAGAAATCGTTGCGTTGGCGCTGGAGGCGAACGGTAAAAAAGCGTTGATGCTCTGTATCGATAACTTAGGGATCGAGCAGGGTTTGAATAAAAAGATGCGGGAGCATATTACCGAGGTGACCGGGGTGCCCACCGATGCCATCTATCTGGCAGCCACCCATAGTCACACCGCCCCCTATCTTCACGATACCGATTATCTTAATGAGGAACTGGAAAAGGAATACGAGCGGTTTGTCTTCCATAGAATGGCAGATGTTGCAGCGGCTGCCATTGCCGACCTAAAACCCGCCAAGATGGGCTGGGGCGTAGGTCAGGCACCCAATATTGCCTTTGTACGGCGGTTCCGGATGAAAGACGGAAGCGTCCGCACCAATCCCGGTGTGGATAACCCGGATATTGTCGAGCCCATCGGTCTGATCGATGAGCGGGTCAGCGTTCTGCGGTTTGACCGGGAGGGCGCTGAGACGTTGGTTCTTGTGAACTTTGCCAATCACCCGGATGTTGTTGGCGGTAATAAGATCTCTGCTGACTGGCCCGGACTGCTCCGTGGGCAGGTGGAAAAATCCCTGGATCATGTCAAGTGCATCTTCTTCAACGGTGCCCAGGGCGATATCAACCATGTGAATGTCCATCCCCGGGGCGGCTATCTCAATGATATGTTTATGGACTTTGATGATGTGGCTCGTGGCTACGGTCATGCCAGATACATTGCCCGGGTGGTTACCGGCGGTGTTCTGCAGGTGTTTGATAAAGTCCAGTATGTGGATGTTGAAGATATTACTTATTTGCAAAAAACCATGCGGATCCCCTCCAATACGCCTGATCCCGCTGATCTTCCCGAAGCGCGGAAGATCGATGAGATGCACCAGGCAGGGCGTGATGAGGAGCTTCCTTATAAGGGGATGCTGCTGACCACCATGGTCGCCCAAGCTGCTCGGATGCTGCGGCTGGAGCACGGTCCTGAATATTTTGATATGCCCCTTTCCGGTATTAAGCTCGGTCCGGTCGCATTTATTGGGATCCCCGGCGAGCCCTTTAACGGCATCGGTAGAGCGCTGAAGGAGACCGAGGACTATGATCTGGTCATTCCCACCTGCGTTACCAACGGCTATCAGGGCTATTTCCCCATGAAGGATGCCTATGATGAGGGCGGTTACGAGGCCGGAACCTCCAGCTTCAGAGCGGGGTGTGCGGAGCAGATCATCGCCGAGGGTAAGCAATTACTGAAAGAAATGGGTGAATAAATGAAAGCCATTATCAATGCAACTCTTGTTATGCGGGATCATTTTATTCCCGACGCTGTCCTGCTGATAGAGGACGGCAAGATCGTGGACTTTGGAGAGGCGCGGAAGCTCGCCGTTCCTGAGGGCTGCGAGATTATTGATGCGGCGGGCAATTATGTGGGACCCGGGTTTGTGGATATCCACACCCATTCCGATGGCTATGTCTTTTTCCAGGACGAGCCGGAGCGTGCCAGCCAGCATCACCTGAAACATGGCACTACCACCTGTCTGCCTGCACTGTACTACAGTATGGATACCAAAGCCTATGTGGAGGCGATCGCGACCCTGCGGGAAGCGATGAAAAAGCCGGAGTGCAAGAACATTGGCGGTCTTTATATGGAAGGACCCTATCTTAACCCCAAGTTCGGCTGTGACCGAGAGTCCAATCCCTGGAAAGGACCGGTAGATAAAGCCAAGCATCAGCCCATCATCGATGCGGCGTACGATCTCGCCCGGGTCTGGGCGTGCGCGCCGGAAAGAGAAAATATCCTGGATTTTGTAATGGATGTTAAGGCAAAGAACCCGGGTGCGGTCTTTGCGGTTGCTCATAGCGAAGCAGCGCCGCAGGACATTGAGGCTTTGATGCCCTACGGGCTCAAGATCGGCACGCACCACACCAATGCCACCGGTGATCGTCCTATGTATCCCGAGTGCCGGGGTGTCTGCGTGGACGAGGCAGTCAACTATAACCGGGAGATCTTCGCAGAGCTGATCTGCGATAGCCGGGGTATCCATGTGGACCCCTATATGCTGCGTTTAGTCCGCAAGATCAAGGGTGATGACCGCATCATTCTGATCTCCGATGCTTATGCCTGCGACGGTCCGATCCCCCCGGGGTACGATGATGTAGACGATATCAACTTCGACCATATGGGCGAGATCGCCGGTTCCAAAATGACGCTGGACATCTCCTGCCGCAACATGATCAAGCATACCGGCGCGTCCTTGGTGGATGTATTCAAGTTTGCATCCTATAACCCGGCGCTGGCCGTCGGCTTCTATGACCGGGGCGAGATCGCCCGGGGCAAGCGTGCCGATCTGGTCATTGTGGACTATAAGATGGGCGTCAAGGGCGTCCTTCTTGAGGGGGATTTGCAATGAAGGAATATGTTGTAAAATATACAGCGGATGCGCCTGATTGGGATGCCTTGGATATTGCCGAGATCAACGTCCCTTACTTAGATACCCCCGATTTTTATCAGGCGTATGCTCAGGTCTGCTATGATGAGGAGCGGCTGTATGTCCATCTCAGAAAGGTGGACCCCAATATCCGTGCGGAGGAAAAAGGACTGTACGGCTCTCCCTGCGAGGACAGTTGCCTGGAATTCTTCTTCTGTCCCATGGAGGATGATAAGCGGTATATCAATATCGAATTCAATCCCAATGGTTGCGCTTATGTGGGCTTCGGTCCGGATATCGAGACCGGGCTCAGATTGATCGCCAACGGGGGCTACGAGGAGATCCTCTCTCCCGATATTCAGCGGACCGAGGACGGTTGGGAGATCTTTTATACCGTTCCCTATGATTTCATCCGCCGCATCTTCCCCGCCTTTGAGTCCCCTGCGGGAAAGACCCTGCGGGCGAATTTCTTCACCTGCGCCGATCTGACGGAGCCGCCCCATTATCTTTCCTGGAACCCTATCGTCGGCGAGCCGTTTACCTTCCATAAGCAGCATTGCTTTGGAGCGATTCAGTTTTTAAAATAATTTATATAAAGGAGAAAAAGAAATGAAAGACATCATTTTCGATCCCCCCACCAAGTTTAGTTTCGATCCTGCCGACTTCGTGCCCTTTAAGGACAAGGAAGTCTGCGAGCGCGTACGCAAGCTCAGCGGCAAGGATCTGGAGATCCGTGAGCCCTGGTGGCATCCTGAGTTTAACGTTAAGGTCATGATGAACCCCCATCCTGTCCTGATTGCCACCCTGTTTTCCCGTTTGAAGGCTGCTTCCGAAGAGGGTCGCACCTTCACCATGATTCTGGGTAACCCCGAGCCCGATACCTATATTCCTCTGGCTCAGCTGATCAACTACTTCAAGGTTGACTGCTCCAAGGTACATATCTTCGCTGAGGATGAGTGGGCTGACGAGCACGGCAACATTGCTCCCGAGACCTATGATGCGGGCTTTGTTCACTCTATGATCAAGTACTTCGTGATGCAGATCGATCCGAAGTTGAGAATGCCCATGGAAAATGTGCATTATCCCACCAACGCAAATATCAATGATTATTCCAAGATCATCAACGATATCTCCGGCGGCGGTGCAGACATCATCTCCACCTCTCCCGGTTGGACCGGCCACGTTGCTTTCGTGGATCCCATCCCCGAGTTTGTTGGCAGCGGCAATATTGAAGAGTGGCTGAATCAGCCTGCAAAGTTGGTTAAACTGCATCCCATGACCATCATGCAGAACTCCCTGAACGGCACCTTCGGTCAGTCCGGTGATATCGCCAACGTGCCCCCCATGGCTGCTACCATCGGTCCCATCGATGTGATGCGTGCCAAGGAGCGTATCGAGGTTCATGCACTGGCTACCTGCGGTACCTT